>JAYVBO010000343.1:0-17209 GCA_043750435.1 Betaproteobacteria bacterium
ATAGCGCGCGTAGATCTGGCCCTCAGCCTGGTAGCTGAGGTTGAAGCCCAGCGTCCACGGAAAGTTCTTGGGGTCGGCCCATTTGGTGGCGCCGGTGGCCAGGAAAAGATGCGGCACCTTCTTGGCATTCACGTATTTGTGGATGGCCGAATTGCTGGGCGTGCCGAGCGTTTGAAACAGCGCCAGAACCTCTTCCTGCTCAACCAGCTTGCGCACCTGCTCCACCGTCTTGGGTGGGCTGTAGCCGTCGTCAAGGCTGATCAGGTTGATCTTGCGGCCGTTGATGCCGCCAGCCTCGTTGATCATCTTGAAATAGGCCTGATGCAACTTGCCGATGGTGCCGTAGGCCGAAGCCGGGCCGCTGTAGGGCATGGTCTGGCCGAGCTTGATTTCGGTGTCGCTGGCACCGGGACCGTACTTCTTCTGCGCGTAGGCGGGCACGGCCGGCAGCGCCAGGGACGCAGCGGCGATCAGGGTCTGGCGGCGGGTGGGTCTGGTGGTCATGCGGTCTCCGTCATGTTGTCGCTGGAGGGATAGGCGCCCTAGCGTCGCCGGCGGCGCCAGCGCGCCACGGCGATGCGGATGAAACCGGCCACGCCGGTGGGCATCACGTACATGAAGACGATCAGGAAAAGGCCGTAAATGGCCCAAGGCGCGGCCTTGGATATTTCGTCGGCCACGTTGGGAATGAATTGGATGAACAGCGCCCCCCAGATGGCGCCCGAGATCGAAGCCAGACCACCGATGACGACGCCCACCACCAGGCTGATGGACAAAAAGATGGTGAAGGAATCGGGCGCCACGAACTGGATGGCAATAGCGCCCAAGGCACCGGCCACGCCCGTGTACATCGCCGACACGCCAAAGGTCATGGACTTGACCATCGCCGTGTCCACGCCCATGGCTCGGGCGGCCGTGGGCTGGTCGCGGATGGCCACCATGGCCCGGCCAACGCGCCCGCGCAGCAAGTTCCAGCCCAGCCAAAACATCAGCAGCATCACCGCCAGCGCCACGAAATACAACCACTGGTCTTGCGACAGGCCGCTCCACTCGGGCGCCTCGGGCTTGGTGATGACAATGCCCTGCGCACCACCGGTCCAGTGTTCGATGCCCTTGTATTTCAGGATCTGCGGCAGCGCCACGCCCAAGGCGAAAGTTGCCAGCGACAGGTACAAGCCTTCCAGCCGCAACGCCGGCAAGCCGAAGAGAAAGCCCACCACCGCGCAGACCACGCCGGCTATCGGCAAGGTCAGCCAGTACGGCACGCCGAAGCGGTCCATCAGGATGGCCGCCACGTAGGCGCCAATGGCATAAAAAGCGCCGTGGCCCAAAGAGATCTGGCCGTTGTAGCCGGTCAGCATGTTCAGCCCCAACAGGGCGATGGCGTAGACCAGCACCAGCGTGAACTGGAAGACGCGGTAGTTGCTGACCACGAAAGGCAGCACGCAGGCCAGCGCCACCAGTGCGGCCACGCCCAGCCATTTTTTCGACATGAGGCCCGAAGTGCTCATCGTGGTCAGACCCGGGTCACGTGAACTTTGCCAAACAGCCCGGAAGGCCGTATGACCAGCACGCCGACGATGAGCACCAGTGCCACCGTCAGCTTCAATTCCGTGCCCAGCACGGCCCCGACGACGTTCTCCAGCACGCCCACGATGAAGCCGCCCAGCACTGCGCCACCGGGGCTGTCGATGCCGCCGACCAGCGCGGCCGCGAAGGCGTAGAGCAAGATGCCCGACATCATGTTGGGCTCCAGAAACACCGTGGGCGCGACCATCACCCCGGCAATGGCGCCGATAGCCCCGGCCAGGCCCCAGCCCAGCGCCAGCATCCAGCCCACGCGTATGCCCACCAGCCGGCTCGATTCAGGGTTCTGCGCGGCCGCGCGCATGGCCAGACCCAGCGGGGTGTAGCGGAAGAAAACGAAGAGGATGGCCAGCACCACCAGCGTAATTGCCGTCGAACCGAGTTCGTGGCTGGACACATAGCGGTTGCCGAACAGCGGTTCGGCCGGGAACGGACTGGGAAAGGGTTTGATGGTGTAGCTGAAGATCCAGCCGGCCAGGCTGTTGACGATGACCAGCAGGCCGATGAAAACGATCACCACGCTCAGGATGGGCGCGTTTTCCACGGGTCGCACGATGACCCGTTCGATAACCACGCCCAGCACGAAGGCGATGGCCACGGTCAGGAAGAAAGCCGCCCAGTAGCCCATGCCGGTCTGCATCAGGCTCCAGGCGATGTAGGTGCTGAACATGGCCAGTTCACCCTGCGCGAAGTTCACGTGGTGGGTGGCCTGATAGATCATCACCAGCGCCAGCGCCACACTGGCGTAGATGCCCCCACTGGCCAGGCCCGAGAAGATTTGGTGGATGAGCAGGTCGAGGGTCATCGCTTCAGTAGCCCAGGTAGGAACGGCGCACCGACTCGTCGTTGCGGATGTCTTCGGCCGGGCCCGAGATGACCACGCGGCCTGTTTCCAGCAGGTAGGCCTGGTCGGCCACCTTCAGCGCCAGCGCGGCGTTCTGTTCCACCAGCAACAGGCTGACGCGGTCGCGGCGGTTGATCTCTTTGAAGATCTCGAACAGTTCTTGCACCACCAGTGGCGCCAGGCCGAATGAAGGTTCGTCCAACAGCAAGAGCTTGGGCCGCAACATCAGGGCGCGCGACACGGCCAGCATCTGCTGTTCACCGCCCGACAGCAAACCAGCCTGCTGCTTGAAGCGCTCTTTCAGCCGCGGGAAGTAGCCGTACATGCGCTCGTAGTCGGCCGCCACTTCGGCCTTGTCGCGCCGCGTGTAGGCGCCCAGGCGCAGGTTCTCTTCGACGCTGAGCGCGGCAAAGGTACCGCGCCCGTCGGGCACATGGGCCACGCCCAAACGCACGATGCTTTCAGTGGCCAGCTTGTCGATGCGCGCGCCGGCCAGCGTGACCTCGCCCTGGCGCTTGACCATGCCGCAGACCGCGCGCAGCGTGGTCGTCTTGCCCGCACCGTTGGCGCCCAGGATGGTGGTAATGCCGCCGGCTTCCACCGAAAAACTCAGGCCATGCAGCACCTGTGTCGGGCCGTATTGCGCGTGCAGGTCGCGCACCTCAAGCAAGGCAGCCATCAGGCGGCAACGCCCAGGTAGGCACGTATGACTTCGGTGTTGGCTTGCACCTCGGCCGGCGTGCCGTCGGCGATCTTGCGGCCGAAGTCCAGGGCCACCACGCGGTCGGACACGCGCATCACCATATTCATGTGGTGCTCCACCAACAGCAGCGTGAGCTTCAATTTGCTGCGCACCTCGCGCAGCAAATCCATCAGCGCGCCCACCTCTTCGTGGTTCAGGCCGCCGGCCGGCTCGTCCAGCAACAGCAGCTTGGGTTGGCTGGCCAGGGCCCGACCCAGTTCGACACGCTTTTGCGTGCCGAAAGGCAGGTCCATAACGCGCGTCTCGGCCACCGCGCCCAGGTCCAGCAAGTCAACCAACGCCTGCACCTGTTCGGCCAGTTGCGCCTCTTCGCGCACCACCGACGCCAGGCGCAGGGCATTGGCCACAAAGCCGCTGTGGGTGCGGCTGTGGCCGCCCAGCATGATGTTCTGCCGCACGGTCATGGTGCGGAACAGCGCCAGGTTCTGGAAGGTGCGGCCTATGCCCAGTTCGGCGATGCCGTGGGTGGGCGTTTCCAACAACGAACGGCCTTCAAAGCGGATGGCGCCTTCGCTGTAGCTGTACAGCCGCGACAGGCAATTGAAGAGCGTGGTCTTGCCCGCGCCGTTGGGGCCGATCAGCCCGACGATGTGGCCCGCCGTCACGTTGAACGACACCTGATCGAGCGCGGTGATGCCGCCGAAACGGACAGTGACACCGTCCACCTGCAACAGGGGCTGACTCTGGGCTGCGGCTGCTATCGCGGTCTCCGTTGGAATGCGACGCCATCGAACGGGCGCCGTCGTTCGCAACCCTAACCGGCTCAGGCGCGCTGAGTAGCGGTCTAACCCTAGGTGCCCAACACTTGGGTGGTGGCCAAAGAAAAGGCGCCTCGCAGGGCGCCTGGCATCAGCGCTGCGGGCATACCCGCAGCCGCATGCAGCCCAACTTCAACCCATGTGCAGGCCGCCGTTGCAGCTGAAGTCGGCACCGGTGGTGAAGCCCGAATCCACACCGGCCAGCCAGGCGCAGATGGAGCCGATTTCGTCGGGCGTGCCCAGACGTTTCACCGGGATGGTGGCGATGATTTTTTCCAACACTTCAGGCTTGATGGCGCGGACCATGTCGGTGCCGATGTAGCCCGGGCTGACGGTGTTCACTGTCACGCCCTTGCTGGCCATTTCTTGCGCCAGGGCCATCGTGAAGCCGTGCATGCCGGCCTTGGCAGCCGAGTAGTTGGTCTGGCCCGACTGGCCCTTTTCGCCGTTCACCGAACTGATCTGGATGATGCGGCCCCAACCCTTTTCCACCATGCCCGGCACCACTTGCTTGGTGACGTTGAACATGCTGTTCAGGTTGGTGTCGATGACCATCTTCCAGTCGTCGGGCGTCATCTTCAGGAACATGCGGTCCTTGGTGATGCCGGCGTTGTTGACCAACACGTCGATGACGCCATGCTCGCCGACCGCCTTGGTGAAGGCATCCACGGTGGACTGCCAATCGGCCACGTTGCCCACCGAAGCGTAGAAGGTGTAGCCCAGCGCCTTCTGCTCGTCCAGCCACTTGACGAAGTCACGGCTGGGGCCGCAACCGGCGATAACTTTGAAACCGTCCTTGTGCAGGCGCTGGCAGATGGCGGTACCGATGCCACCCATGCCGCCCGTGACGTACGCAACTTTTTGACTCATGCTTGTCTCCTTGTGGTTGTAGAAATTGTCAACGCTCAACTGTCAATGCAACACCCATGCCTCCCCCTATGCAGAGGCTGGCAATACCCTTCTTCGCGTCCCGCTTGACCATTTCGTGCAGCAGCGTCACCAGAATGCGGCAGCCACTGGCGCCGATGGGGTGGCCGATGGCGATGGCACCGCCGTTCACATTGACCTTGCTGGTGTCCCAGCCCATTTCCTGGTGCACGGCGCAGGCTTGCGCGGCAAAGGCTTCGTTGATTTCCAGCAGGTCCAGGTCTTGCGGCTTCCAGCCGGCGCGTTCCAGCGCCTTGCGTGCGGCCGGCACCGGGCCCATGCCCATGATGGCCGGGTCCAGGCCCGCACTGGCGTAGCTGGCGATGCGCGCCAGCGGCGTCAGGCCCAGGGCCTTGGCCTTGGCGGCCGACATCAGCACGACACCGGCGGCGCCGTCGTTCAGGCCGCTGGCGTTGCCGGCGGTCACGCTGCCGGCCTTGTCGAAGGCGGGGCGCAAGCCTGCCAGCGCTTCGGCGCTGGTCTTCTTGTTGATGAACTCATCGGCGCTGAAAACGATGGGGTCGCCTTTGCGCTGCGCGATGCTGAACGGCACGATTTCATCTTTGAACCTGCCAGCCTCCTGGGCCGCCGCCGCCTTCTGCTGGCTGGCCAGCGCCAGGGCGTCTTGCGCCTCGCGCGTGATGCCGTACTGCTTGGCCACGTTCTCGGCCGTGATGCCCATGTGGTAGCCGTTGAAGGCATCCCACAAGCCGTCAGTGATCATGGTGTCGACCAGTTTCCAGTCGCCCATGCGCTGGCCGTCACGGCTGCCGTTCAGCACGTGCGGGCTCATGCTCATGTTCTCTTGCCCGCCGGCAATGACGATCTCACTGTCGCCGTCGCGGATGGCTTGCACCGCCAGCATTACGGCCTTCAGGCCCGAGCCGCAGACCTTGTTGATGGTGTAGCCGGGCACCGCCTGCGGCAGGCCTGATTTGATGATGGCCTGGCGCGCCGGGTTCTGACCCACGCCGGCCGTCAGCACCTGGCCCAGGATGACCTCGTTGATCTGCTCGCCGGTCAGCTGCGCGCGTTCCAGCAAAGCTTTGATGACAGCCGCGCCCAGCTCGGACGCCGGCGTCTTGGCCAGCGTGCCGCCGAATTTACCGACCGCCGTGCGGGCGGCGGCGACGATGACGATGTCGGTGCTCATGGTTTTAGGGTCTCCAGTTTTCTTGAATTCAGACTTTGACTTGAACGTAGCGGCCGGGCGCGGGTTCAATGGCCTTGAACTTGGCGCTGCCCGGCGCCTTGGGCGCGGCCACCAGCTTGCCCCCGTTGGGTTTGAGCCAGTCTGACCACGTCGTCCACCAACTGCCCTTGTGTTCGGTGGCGCCGGCCATCCAGGCTTCGGCAGTGGCGGGCAATTTGCCGCTGGCGGGATCGTTTGTCCAGTGGCTGCGCTTGCCTTTGGCCGGCGGGTTGATGACACCGGCTATGTGGCCGCTGGCCCCGAGCACAAAGCGCTTCTTGCCGCTGATCAGTGGCACCGAGTTGTAGGCAGCTGTCCACGGCACGATGTGGTCTTCGCGCGAGCCGTAAATGAAGAATGGTGCTTCGATGGCTCCCAGGTCAACCTGTTCGCCGCACACCGTCAGCTTGCCCGGCTGCTTCAATTCGTTCTGCAGATAGGTGTGGCGCAAATACCAGCAATACATGGGCCCCGGCAGATTGGTGCTGTCGCCGTTCCAATACAGCAGGTCAAAAGGCGGCGGCGCTTCGCCCTTCAGGTAATTGCCGACAACGTAATTCCAGACCAGATCATTCGGCCGTAAAAAGCTGAAGGTGGTGGCCAGCTCTTTGCCTTTCAGCAAAGCCGGACCTGACGGTGCGTTCTCGCCCAGCGTCATCTCGCGCATCTGCACCATGGTCTCGTCAATGAAGATGTCGAGAATGCCGGTGCTGTCGAAGTCCAGCAAGGTGGTCAGCAGCGTCACCGAATGCGCAGGCTGTTCACCGCGCGCGGCCAGTACCGCCAGGGCGGTGCTCAGCAAGGTGCCGCCGACGCAAAAGCCCAGCGTGTTGATGGTCTTGGCGCCGGTGATGGCCTGCACCACGCCGATCGCGGTGATGGGGCCTTCTTCGATGTAGTCGTCCCAGGTCTTGGCGGCCAGGCTTTCATCGGGGTTGCGCCAGCTGACGACGAAGGTGCGGTGGCCTTGCTCGACGGTGTAGCGGATGACGCTGTTGTCGGGCTGCAAGTCCAGGATGTAGTACTTGTTGATGCAGGGCGGCACGAAAAGCATGGGCCGCTCGTGCACCTTGCCGGTCAGTGGCGTGTATTCGATGAGCTGAAAGAGATCGTTCTCGAAGACCACCGTGCCGGCCGTGGTGGCCACGTTCTTGCCCACCTCGAAAACGCTTTCGTCGGTCTGCGAGACATGGCCCTTCTTCAAGTCCTGCAGCAGCAACTGCATGCCCGTGGCGATGCTTTCACCCTTGGTTTCCAGGGCCTTGCTCAAGGCCTCGGGGTTCAGCGCCAGGTAGTTGCTGGGGCTGGCGGCGTCTATCCACTGCTGCACGGCGAAGCGGATGCGGCCCTTGGTCTTGGCGTCGCCTTCTACGCCGTCGGCCATCTGCATCAGCGCCTTGGCGTTCAGCAGGTACATCTGGGCGGTGAAGGCGGCCGCCGGGTTGCTGGCCCATTCGGCACCACCGAAGCGGCGGTCGGCGATGGGCGCCGGCTGGGCGGTGGCATCGGGGTGCTGCAGCCGCTGCAAGGACAGGTTCCAGACGTCGGTGACGCTCTTGACGTAGTCGGACTGGATTTGGGTGAGTTCCTGCATCGGCAGGTTCAGGCCCGTCATCGACTTCAGCAGGCCCCCGACGGCGGCGCCGTAGGCATCGGCAGGATCGGCCGCATGGCCCTTGGCGGCTGTGGGGCCCTGGCTCGGGATAGGCTTGGACTTCATCGTCTTGTCTCCGGTTGGCGCCGTCGTGCAGCGTCTGTCTTTGTTCCCACACGGTCAGCTTGAACTTCTGTGCATGGCCCCACCTTGTACTGCGTAGGGCTGACGCTGTGTTGACTTGCAATATCATACTGCGAAATCTTTAATCACCATATGACATGTACTTGATTGCTATCGGCTGGGGCTATGTGGTGCTGATGATGGCCGCCGTCGAAGCCACGTCGGCCAGCGGCAGCCTGCTGGGTGCCGTCATCACGCTACTGCTGTACGGCGTGCTGCCGCTGAGCCTGTTGATGTACATCCTGGGCACGCCAGCACGCAAACGGCGGCGCAAGGCGGCACAAGCTGCAGCCGACGCAGCCACGGCCGCAGGCACCGTCGCCGCTACCGGCGCTTCGGCCTCAGTCACGCCAGATGGCGGCAGCCAGGCGCCCGGTGCGGCCGTCGCGGCGGAAGGAAAAGAAGCGTGAGGCGTCGGCCACGGTGCACAGGCCCGAGGGCGTGATGCGCTGCACGCCGGCGGCCTGAAGGCGCTGCGTCGCCAGCGCGGGCAAGTCGGCCAGCCAGCGCGGTGAGCCGTCGCTGCGCGGGCGGCTGATGAAGCGCGGGTCGCCCGCCGCCGACGGGTCGCTGCCGAAAGCCTGCAAGACCTCGGCGCCCACCTCGAAGACCTGCGGGCCTATGCAGGGGCCCAACCAGGCTTGAACGTCGGCCGGCGCCGCGCCGCTGCCCTCGCAGAGGACCGCCACGGTGGCCTGCAGCACGCCGGCCGCCAAGCCCCGCCAACCAGCGTGCGCGGCGCCCACGGCCGAGCCGTCGCGCAGCGCGAACAGCACCGGCATGCAGTCCGCCGCAGTGACTTGGCAGACCACGCCGGCATCGGTCGTCCAGGCCGCGTCGGCCAGGGTGGTCGGGTGCTCGGTGCCACCCGCGTGCAGCCGCAGCACCTCGCGGCCGTGCACCAGGTGCAGCCAGACCGGCGCGTGGCCCAAGGCGGCCGCCCAGCGGGCGCGGTTCTGGGCCACGGCGGCCGGGTCGTCACCGACGCCGACGCTCAGGTTCAGGCTGTCGAACGGGGCCGCGCTGACGCCGCCCAGGCGCGTGCTCATGGCAGCCTGCACGCCGGGTGGCGCAGGCCAAGCCGGTCGCAGCAGGGGCAGTGCGGACTGCACGCGGCTCAGGGCGGGCCCTTCAGCCGGCGTCAGGGCAGCGCTCGGGGCGGGTTTGCTCGAAGGCGTCCAGCTTCATGCAGGCGTCGAAGACGCGCATCACATGCGGCACGTGGTCGAGCCGGCAGTCCATGCGGTGGGCGTTGAAGATCTGCGGCACCAGCACGCAATCAGCCAGCGTGGGTGTTCCGCCGTGGCAATAGGTGGCGGGCTGCGCAGCCAGATGGCTCTCAACCACTTCCAGCCCGGTTTCCACCCAATGGCGGTACCAGCGGTTCTTGTCGTCTTCGCTGACGTGCAGGTCGCGCACCAGGTAGCGCAGCACGCGCAGGTTGTCGAGCGGGTGGATCTCGCAAGCGATGTCGAGGGCCAGGGCCCGCACCCGTGCGCGTTCGACGGGCGTGCCCGGCAGCAACGGCGGCTGCGGGTGGGTCTCTTCCAGGTACTCGATGATGGCCAGCGACTGCGTCAGCGTGTGGCCGTCGTCGATCAGCGTGGGCACCAGCCGGGCCGCTGAAACGGCCGCGTACGACTCGGACAGCTGCTCGTTCTTCTGCAGGTGAACGGCCTTGTAGTCGTAGTCCAGGCCCTTCAGCGCCAACGCGATGCGCACCCGGTAGGAAGCCGACGAGCGGTAGTAGTTGTAGAGCTCCATAGCCGTCCTCTTTGTCCTTGGGCGTGACTGACGATCAGCGTACCGCCACCTTCAGCGTGCCCAGGCCGTCGACCGTGCCCACCATCACATCGCCGCTGACCACCGGGCCCACGCCAGCCGGCGTGCCGGTCATGATCAGGTCGCCGGCCTGCAGCGTCCAGGCTTGGCTCAGTTGTTCGATGACTTCATTGATGCTCCAGATCAGCTGATTCAGGTCGCCGGTCTGTTTACGCTCGCCGTTGACATCCAACGTGATGGCGCCGTTCAGCAGTTCACCGGTCTGGGCATAGGGCGTGATCGGGCCGATGGGCGCGCTCTGGTCGAAGCCCTTGCCGATGCACCAGGGGCGGCCCTGCTTCTTCATGTCGCCCTGGATGTCGCGGCGGGTCATGTCCAGGCCGACGGCGTAGCCCCAGATGTGCTGGGTGGCGTCAGCGGCTTTGATGTCGCGGCCGCCGGTGCCAATGGCCACTACCAGTTCGATCTCGTAGTGGAAATTCTTCGTCACCGGCGGGTAGTCGATCACGCCGGTGGCACCGTCGGCCACGGCCACCACGGCGTCGGTGGGCTTCATGAAGAAGAACGGCGGCTCGCGGCCGGTGAAACCCATTTCCTGGGCGTGTTCGACGTAATTGCGGCCCACGCAATAGATGCGGCGGACCGGAAATTCACCGCCGCCAACGACAGGCAAAGTGGTGAGGGCGGGCGGGGTGAAAACGAGCGTCATGGGCAGAGTCTCAGCAAGGTGGAAGGGCTGGGCAGGGCGGCAGCCAACGATGATGCCACGCAGGCTGCCCGCTACACTGCCCCGCATGTTCCTGCCGCGCCGTATCCAGCATTGCCGTGTCTGCGGCGCCCCCGCCGAATACCGCGTGCCGCCCGACGACAACCGTGAGCGCGCCACCTGCACCGTCTGCGGCGAAATCCACTACGAGAACCCGCTGAACGTCGTCGGCACGGTGCCAGTGTGGGGCGACCAGGTGCTGCTGTGCCGACGCAACATTGAGCCGCGCTACGGCTTCTGGACGCTGCCGGCAGGCTTTCTGGAACTGGGTGAAAGCACGGCCGAAGGCGCCATCCGCGAGACCGTGGAAGAGGCCGGTGCGAACATCGAATTGCAGGGCTTGTTCACCTTGCTGAACGTGGTGCGCGTCGGGCAGATTCACTTCTACTACCGCGCCCGCATGCTCGACACGACGCTGGCGCCCGGCCCCGAAACCATCGAGGCACAGCTGTTCCGCGAAGACGAAGTGCCGTGGGACGAGCTGGCCTTCCGCACCGTACGGCTGACCCTGGAACATTACTTCGCTGACCGCCGCAGCGGTGAGTTTCCGCTGCACGCCAGCGACGTCGGCTAGGGCGCTACTGCACCGTCCAGGCCCAGCGCCCACAGCACGTCGAGGTCGTCAGCTGCCATCGCGCCGTCCACCAGAACAACCAGGCTCAGGTCGTGGATCAGACGCAACAGTCCTTCCGCGTAGGCCTTCAGTGCCGCATCCGTGGCCAGGCCGCGCAGGTGCTCGCCGGCCACGGTGACGAAAGCAGCGCCGGCCGCCTGCAGGGCCGGCAAATCCAGCGGTAGCGCCGCGCCGTGGGCCACACCCAGGCTCACGCCGCTGGCCGCCCAGGCCGCCACGGCGGCGCTGCGTCCATCGGCCTCGCCCGCCTGTTCGGGCTCGGCCAATTCGATGGCCAAGGCGCGGGATTGGGTCGGCGCCGCCTGCAACAAGGCCTGCACCGCCGAAACGAAACCGGGCGTTGACCAGGCGCTTGTGCCGACACGCACGCAACGTGGCTGACCATCAGCCGCTATGGCCTGCAGCGCCAGTTGCACCGTCAGCAGGTCAACGCGCGGCAACAGCTGCGCGCGGCGCGCCAGCGCCAGCCAGGCGCGCGGTGGCTGGTGTTCGGCGCCGGGGGTCAGTTGCAAGTGCAGGGTGCAGAGGCGGTGCAGGGTGCGGCCGTCACGGTCGCACACCGGCGTGGCGGCCAGCCGCCCATGCGCCTGCGTCAGGGCTTGCGCGATCTGCAGACGCCAGGCGGTGGCGCCGGCGGCGTCGGCGACCAGTTCGCCGTGGCGGTCCACGGCCACGCCGTCGGACGCGCCCGCCTCGGCCCGCGCCAGTGCGGCATCGGCCTCAGCCAGCGCGGCGCTGCAAGTGGTGTGCGGCAAGTCGTCCACACCGCCCACCACGGCCAGGGCGCCGGCGCTGCGCAGCGCCGGCAGCGCGGCCAGGGCTTCGCTCAGCGACTGCGCCGTTTCCAGCGCCACGCCGCCAACGGGCAGGCACAAGGCGAAGTCGCCACCGTTCAGGCGCCCAGCCAGTGCACCGCAAACCCGGTCCACATAGGTCAGCAGCACGTGGCCAACGGCGCACAGCAGGCTGTCGGTGGCCTGGCGACCGGCGCGCAGATTCAAGGCTTCCAGTTCGCAAACACGCACGATCAACAGGGCTGTGCGGCCGCCCTGCGGGTCGGCCAGCCGGCGTTGCATCTGGCCCAGAAAATGGTGACGCAGCGACACGCCAGTCAAGGCATCCAGCTGGGCTTGGCGTTGCAGGCGCTGCACCTGCTGCGCCTGCACAGCCAGGTCTTGGCGCAGATCGCGCAGCGTGGTGTCCAGGTTGCGCGTCAGGCGCTGCGCTTCGGGCAGGCCGGCAACATCCGGCGGTGACACCCGGCCGGCCTCATAGCCTTGAAGCTGGTCGAGCGTCACCCGCCAAGGCCGCAACCAGCCGCGCAGCACGGCGGCTGCCAGCAGACTGGCGGCCGCCGCGAACAAAGCCATCAAGGCCGCGCTGCGGCTGACGGTCTGCCACAGCAGGGCATGCATCCAGGCGCGGCTGGCCTCGCCCTCCAGCACCAAGGGCCGGCCCGCTTCACTTGCCAGACTGCTGCGCCCGGGCAAGGCCACGATGGGCCAGGCTTGCATGAACCAGTCCGGCACGCCCGATTCAGCCGTCGGGCGGTCCAGATTCACCAACAACTGCCCGGCAGCCGTGCGCAGCTGGATGCGGTCTTCGCGGCCCAGCGCGTAGCGGGCCTTGGCCAGCGCCTGCAAGGCAGCGTCAGTGGCGTGTGGCCGGGCCCAGTCGGTGGCCAACTTTTGCGTCACCTCGGCATTGCGGGCTGTCTGCTCAACCTGCAGGCCTTGCGCCAGCATCCAGGCCTGCAGGCCCAGGCTGGCGCAGGCAAAGAGCAGCAGCAAGCCGGTCACCAGCGCGATCACCCGCAATTGCAGGCTCACGGGCCGATCATGGGTGCGGGCGGCGGCGGGCCGCGTGGGGGCAAGGGCGATGGTCAAGGTTCTGGACAGCAGTTGCCATCAAGATCGACATTCGCCGCGGCGACTTGAGCGCCGCCCTGCCCGGCGCCCCGCCCTTGGCTGCGGGCAGCGCCACCCGGAAATGTAAAAAGCCCGCACAGGGCGGGCCTCTTGTTGGCCGGCGGGCTGAGCCCGTGCCGGCCTGCAGCAGGCGTCAGGCGTGCGCGGCGCGCAGCTTCAGCGAGAACTCTTGCAGGGCGGCGATGCCACTTTCCTCGGCATTGCGGCACCAGATCTGCAGGTCCACCACCAGTTGCTCGGCCGAGACGCCCGATCGCGTCCACAAAGCCCGCAACTCCTCGCGCATGGCCACCAGCTTGGCCAGGCTGGGCGCGTCGCCCATGGCCTGGGCCAGCGCCGGCTTCACGCCGCTCGGAATCTTGTCGTCGTCGCGGTGCAGCCAGGCCTTGGCCAGACGCATGTCGCGCCAGCGGGCGCTGTTCTCGGCGCCCTGGGCCTTCAAGTGGGCCAGTTCGACGCCGACGGCACGCTTCAGTTCGGCCGCGTAACCCGCCATCACTTCGTAGCGGTTGCTGATCAGCGCTTCCAGCGTCTTGTTGTCGGCGACGGGACGCACACCGCCCAAAGCCAGCTTCGGCGGAATTTTCTTGACCTTGGCCAGTCCCATCATTTCCAGGCCGCGGATGTACATCCAGCCCACGTCAAATTCGTAGGGCTTGACCGAGAACTTGGCCGAGGTTGGGTAGGTGTGGTGGTTGTTGTGCAGTTCTTCGCCACCGATCAGGATGCCCCAGGGCGACACATTGGTCGACGCATCGGCCGATTCGAAGTTGCGGTAGCCCCAGAAGTGGCCAATGCCGTTGATGACGCCGGTGGCCCACACCGGGATCCAGGCCATCTGGATGGCCCAGACCGTGAGGCCGATGCCGCCGAACAGCAGCAGGTCGATGACCATCATCAAGCCCACGCCTTGCCAGGTGTAGCGGCTGTACAGATTGCGCTCTATCCAGTCTTCCGGCGTGCCCTTGCCGTACTTGGCCAGGGTTTCGGGGTTGCGCGCTTCGGTGCGGTAGAGCTCAACGCCGGTCAGCAGCAGGGCCGGCAAACCACGGGTCTGCGGGCTGTGCGGATCTTCTTCGGTCTCGCACTTGGCGTGGTGCTTGCGGTGCACGCCGACGAAATCTTTGGTCACCATGCCGGTGGTCAGCCACAGCCAGCCACGGAAAAAGTGCGACGGGATGGCGTGCAGGTCCAGCGCGCGGTGCGCTTGGGCACGGTGCAGGAAAACCGTCACCGCGGTGATGGTGATGTGCGTCACGACCAGCGTGAACAGGAGCACCTGCCACCAAGCTGCGTCCAGCAGTCCGTGAGCCAGCCACTGTACGAGCGCGTCTCGCACCAGCCACACTTGATCCATCGGGATTTTCCTTGTGAGAAATATTTACAAACTGGATTGTACCGGTGGACGGTCAATCGGCGAACGCGAATAGGCAGGGGCTTGCTCCCCAATCGCGCGGTCAGGCCGCAGGCCGCTGGTCCGACTCAGGATAGATGGCGGCAGTTAGCCTGGTTTTCAACGCCTTTGCCAGACGGCAGCGAAAAAACCGTCGGTGTGGTGCACATGAGGCCACAACCTAAGGTATGGGCCGCTAACCAGTTCATCCGCGCCCTCGACATGGGCCGCTGCCAGCGCTTCCTGAGCCGGCAGCACCACAAAATCGTCGCCGTGGGCGGCCGTAAAGGCCTCGGCTATGCCTTCGTTCTCCCCTGCCAGCAGGCTGCAGGTGGCGTAGACCAAACGGCCTCCCGGCTTGAGCAGGCGCGAGGCGCTGTCCAGGATGGCCGCCTGCTTGACCTGCATCTCCTTGATGGATTTAGGGGATAAGCGCCATTTCAGGTCAGGGTTGCGCCGCAGCGTGCCCAAACCCGAACACGGTGCGTCGACCAGCACCCGGTCGATCTTGCCGGACAGCCGCTTGATGCGGTCGTCGCGCTCGTGCGAGATCTGCGCCGGATGGACGTTGCTCAGACCGCTGCGTGCCATGCGCGGCTTGAGTGCGTCCAGGCGGTGGCCGGAGATGTCGAAGGCGTACAGCCGGCCAGTGCTGCGCATCGAGGCGCCCAGGGCCAGGGTCTTGCCGCCAGCGCCGGCGCAGAAGTCCACCACCATCTCTCCGCGCTTGGCGTCGGTCAGCAGAGCCAGCAGCTGGCTGCCTTCGTCCTGCACCTCGACCTCGCCGCGGGTGAAGGCGTCCAGCTTGTTCAGCGCCGGCTTGCCCTGCACGCGCAGACCCCAGGGCGAAAAGGGTGTGATTTCGACCGTGTAGCCGGCCGCGATCAGCACCTTGAGCACGTCGTCGCGCTTGGCCTTGAAGGTGTTGACGCGCAGGTCCAGCGGCGCTGGCACCGACATCGCCTCAACCAGCGGCCAGAAGCCGTCGCCCAGGGTTTCCTGCAGCGGCGTGGCAAGCCAGTCGGGCAGGTTGTGGCGCAGTTTGTCGGGCAGCGTGGCGCGGTCTATGGCTGCAATCTTGGCCAGCCAGGATTGTTCGTCGGGGTTGGTGGAAGCCTTCAGGAAGGACTCGCTGCCCTGCCAGGCCAACAGCGCCAGGCGGCGTTCCAGCGGGCCGCTGCCGCTTTGCGCCAGGTGCGCGTACAGCAGCCGCTGGCGCAGCACGGTGTAGGCCGTCTCGGCCAGCGTGTGGCGTTCGCGCGAACCCAGGGCCTTGTTCTGGCGCAGGAAGTTGGAGACGACCATGTCGGCCGGGTGCTCCAACTTCAGAATGTTGCGCAGCATTTCGGTGGTGAGGTCAAGCAGGGCGATGGGAGTCATGATTTAAAGCAGTACCTGGGACGCGCCGTCCGTTTGCGTGACAAGGCCGTTTTCAACGCGCAGCTTGTCTTCGATGAACCAGCGCACGGCCAGCGGATAAATGGTGTGTTCGGTGGCCAGCACGCGGGCTTGCAGCGAATTTGCATCGTCGCCCGGGCGTACCGGCACCACGCTTTGCATCACGATGGGGCCGTGGTCCAGTTCCGGGGTGACGAAATGCACGGTCGCGCCGACGGCCTTGCAGCCGGCGTCCAGCGCGCGCTGGTGGGTGTGCAGGCCCGGGAAAGCCGGCAGCAGCGAAGGATGGATGTTCAGCATGCGGCCCGCGTAGCGCTGCACGAAGGCCGAGCCCAGGATGCGCATGAAGCCGGCCAGCACCAGCAGGTCGGGCGCAAAGCTGTCGATGGTGTGGGCCAGCTCGGCGTCGAAGGCTGCCCGCTCGGCGTGGGCCTGGTGGTCAACCACCGCCGTGGCGATGCCGCGTTCGGCCGCATAGGCCAGGCCGCCGGCTGCCGGGCGGTTGGCCACGACGGCCACGACTTGCGCGGCCCAGCCCTGTTCGGCACAGCTGCGCACGATGGCCTCCATGTTGGAGCCACGGCCGGATACGAGGATGACGATGCGCTTCATAGGGCGAGGGAGTGTAGGGGTTGCCACGGGGGCGATCTGGGCCCACGGCTCTAGCGCCGCGCGCGACCTGAGAGAATCTGCGCTGCTTTTGCCACGCCACACCCCAGCATGACCATGCGACCCCGCGTTCTCTCTGGCATGCGCCCCACCGGCGCCATGCACCTTGGCCACTACCACGGCGCCCTGAAGAACTGGGTGCGCCTGCAGCGCGAATATGAGTGCTTTTTCTTCGTCGCCGACTGGCACGCACTGACCACCCACTACGAAGAGCGTGGCGTGATGGAGCGCTATGTCTACGACATGGTCATCGACTGGATCGCTGCCGGCCTGGAACCCGAGGCCTGCACCATCTTCATCCAGAGCCGTCTGCCCGAACACGCCGAGCTGTTCACGCTGCTGGCCATGGGCACGCCGCTGGGCTGGCTGGAACGCGTGCCGACCTACAAAGACCAGATCGAGAAGCTGAAAGACCGCGACCTGGCGACCTACGGTTTCCTGGGCTACCCGCTGCTGCAGGCCGCCGACATCCTGATCTACAAGGCCAACTTCGTGCCGGTGGGCGAAGACCAGTCTTCGCATGTCGAACTGACCCGCGAAGTGGCGCGCCGCTTCAACAACCTGTATGGCCGCGCCAGCGACGCCGAAGTGCGCATCGCCGCCGCTTTGCTGAAGATGGGCAAGGACGACGCGCGCTACTTCGAGAAGCAGCGCAAGGCCTTCGGCGAGACCGGCAGCCCCGAGGCGCTGGCCAAGGGCGAAGGCATGGTCAAGAAAGCCGTCGCAGCGGCGGCCGACTGGAACAACGACGACACCGAGTTGCTGCTGGGCCATTTGAAAGGCGCCGGCAA
>JAYVBO010000344.1:0-3403 GCA_043750435.1 Betaproteobacteria bacterium
GGTGGCGGGCTGGGGTTGTTGCAGTTGTTGCCCACTGTGGTGGCGGTGCACGCCACGCCGGCCACGGCATAGAGCTTGAAGTAGTCGTTGCCGACGTCCAGCGTGCTGACGTTGGCCACGCTGCTGCCCGTGTCGCCGCCGGTGGTCCCATTGGCCGCCACGTTCCAGGCGCTGTTGTAGGCGCTGACCAGCCACCAGCTGGAGCCTTTGGTGCTGTTGTTCAGCTGGTAGTAGGGGCTGCTGGTGTCGACGCCGACGTCGCCGTAGTTGCCCACCAGTTCCCAGCCCACTGTGTTCATTTTCGCCAGCGTGGCGCCGATGCCGCCCAGGGCGCTGGCGGCGGCTGTGGGGGCGGTCGAGCCGACAAATCGCCACACCGACAGATCGACGCTGCCGCCGTCCGAGGTGTAGCCCACGCCGATCTGGGTCAGCGTCACGCTGCTGCTGAAGCTGAGCACCACGGCCTCGGTGTTGCCGTTGTTGTCAATCGCGTGGTTGGGAACGCTGTTGCCGTCCGATGCCATGCCCAGGCCGTAGCTGCCGTAGGACAGCAAGGTGGCGCCGGTGCTGGCCTGGGTGCTGCTGGGGGCCGCAGCCTGCGACCACGCCGCGCCGGTTGCGAAACCCACGTTGTTGACGCCGTTGACCGCATAGGCGCCGGCCAGGGTCAGCGTGGCGGTTGATTCGCTGGCATTGCCGTTGGCGGCGTAGCTGGTGAGCGTGCCCTTGCCGCCATCCGCGTTCGAAGCCACGCCGTTGTTGGTGGTGAAGGTCCAGGCGGACTGTGCGCCGCTGGCCCAAGCCAGGCCCACGATCAGGGCCGCGCAGGCGGCCCAATTGGCCCGTTTGACATGCATGCGTTTCATGGGCGACCTTGTTCAGCGCAAGACGCGAAGCAGGCTCTCGGCCTGCTCGCGCCCGTCGAAACCAGCCGGGCTGGCCAAGGCCAGGTTCAGCTCTTGCTCGGCTTCGGCCTTGCGGCCGGCCTTGATCAGCACGGCCCCAAGGTGGTAGTGAATGACCGGCTGTTCGGGCGCGCGCAGCCGCGCGTCGCGCAGCAGTTGCAGCGCGCGCTCGGGCTGGCCCACCTGGTGGGCGATCCAGCCTGCGGTGTCGATGACGTTCGGGTCGCGGGGCGCCAGCGCCAGCGCCTGATCGGCCACTTTCAGGGCCTGCGGGTCTTGCAACACGGCCAGCACATTGGCCAGGTCGTTGGCGGCAGCCGAGTCCTGCGGCGCCTGCTGGCGCAGCACTTCGTACTGGGTCTTGGCCGCGGCCATGTTGCCGGTCTTGACATACAGCTCGGCCAGCAGCCGGCGGGTGGGCAGGTCTTGCTCGTTGCTCTGCAGCCAATGCCGGGCCAAGGGCGCTGCCAGGCGCGCGTTGAGGGCAGCCTGGGTCACGAAGACCTTGCGCAGGGTCGCGCCGGAGGGCTCGATGAGATGGCCTTTTCGGTAGTGCGCCAGGGCTTGCGCCGGCTGCTTGCGCGCCGGCGCCAGGTCGCCCAGCAGCACATGGCCGACGGCCAGTTTGGGTGCCTTGCGGGTCAGGCTCAGGGCGCGGGCCTCGGCCTGGGCCCAGTCGTTTTGCGCCAAGTCGATGTCGGTCATTAAGGCCAGTGCGCGCAGGTCGCCGGGCTGGGCTTCCAGGGCCTTGCCGGCGGCATAAGCCGCGCCCGGCAAATTGCCCGCGCTCAGTTGCAGCACGGCGATTTCCACCTGCACCGGTGCCTCGAGCGGGGCCAATTTGTTGGCCGTGCCCAGGCTGTTTCTGGCGCCCGTGCGGTCGCCGGTCAGCAGCTGGGTGCGGGTCAGTGCAATCACGGCGGGCAGGCTGTCGGGCGCGGCCTGGGCCAGTGCCAGCGCGGCCTTGTAGGCCTCGGCTTTGTGGCCCTGGCGCATGTGCAGGTCGACCAGCGCCAGGCTGCTGCGCAGGTTCTTGACGCCGGCCACGTCGTAGGCCCTTTGCAGCCAGCGCAGCGCGTCGTCGGGGCGGCGGGCGCCTTCGGCGATGCGGGCCATTTCCAGCATGGCCTCGGTGTTGTTGCCATCGGTCAGCAGTACCGCATCCAACAAGGGCTGGGCGCGGTCCGGCAGCTTGGCGCCAAGTTCCAGCCGGGCCAGGTTCAGGCGCGCGGCTTGCAGCGCCGGGTCCAGTTTCAGGGCCTGCTCGAAAGCCTGGCGCGCCGCCGGCCCATCGGACTGGGCTGCCAGGGTCATGCCCAGCAGGTTCTGGTAGCCCGCGTGGTTGGGTGCCTGCAGTGCCAGCTTCTGGGCCATCGCAAGGGCCGGGGCCAGCCGCCCGCCCCGCAGGTACAAGCCGACCAGCGCCGCGGCTGCCTGGGTCTGACCGGGGTCCTTCTGGTAGACGGATTCCAGCTGGGTCAGCGCGTTGGCGTTCTGCCCGGCGCCCAGCAGGCTCAGGCCGTAGGCCGTTTGAAGGGCTGGCAGGTCGTGCTTTTGCACCGCGCGCTGCATGAGTTCGGCGGCCCGCGTGTTGCGGCCCGTGGCCATGTAGGTGGACGCCAGCATGGCCAGTGCCTGGGGGTCGTTGGGTGCGGCAGCGAGGTACTGCTCCAGGGTTTCAGTCGCGCCGTCGGCGTTGCCCTCGGCCAGCAGGATATTGCTCAGGAGCTTGGCCACGGGGTTGCCCGGTTGCAGGCGCGCGAAGCTCTCGAAATAGGGTTTTGCGCGCGCCGGACGGCCCAGGCCGTAGTGGGCCTGGCCGTTGAGCATCAGCATTTGCGGGCGGTAGCGCAGCAGGGCCAGCGGCACCGGGTCCAACAGTTCGGTGATGCGGACCAGACTGGCCTTTGCCTGCTGGGCCTGCCCTGCGCGCTCGGCCAGCAGGGCCTGCAGGTACCAGCCGCGCGGCTCCAGCGGCGTCTTTTCCAGCAGCACGGCCACATCCTTGGCCGCTTCCTCGTCGCGCTTCAGGTCCACCAGCAAGCCCGCGCGGGCCACCCGGGCGTCATTCAGGCCGGGGCGCAAGCGCAGGGTCTGGTCGTAGGCCGCCAAGGCGCCCTTCAGGTCGCCCTGCACATGCAGCAGCGACCCCTGCTGGAAATGCAGGTTGGCCGACTGCGGGTCCATGGCCCGGGCCTGGTCGAAGGCGGCCTGGGCTTCCTTCAATTGCCGGGCGCGGATGCGCAGTGGCACGTCGGCCAACCAGCCCTCGGGGTTGGCGGGCGCCAGCGCGCGGGCTTCCGCGGTCGATTGCAGCGCGTGCTTGAGCTCGCCCATGTCGCCTTGCGCGGCGGCCTTCAGCAGCAGCAGCCCAGCCTGGACAGTCGGCGCCAATCCGGTCAGCGCGAAGTTGGGGCTGTCCACCACGTTGGCCAGCTTGCCTTGCAGCATCAAGGCCTGGGCCCAGGGCAACACCAGTTCGGCCCGGTTCACGCCCA
>JAYVBO010000345.1:0-3393 GCA_043750435.1 Betaproteobacteria bacterium
GCCGCGCCGCGCCGCGCCTTCGCGTGACCCTTTCTTCGACCGCCCCTACGAAGCGTCGGCCGGGTCGGTTCCAGCTTGGGAAGCCAGCGCCAAGACGCCGGCCGGCATCACGCCGGCCCGGGGCCTGTCGCCCAACATCCGGCCGAAGAAAAAGGTCGCCGCGTTGTTGGGCGGCAGCAACTGAAGTGGCCGCTGCGCGCCGACTGATCAGGTCGCCAGCAGGCTGAACACAGCGGGCCAGCGGTCGGGCATCTGTTGCGGCCGCGCGCGCCAACCGGCCACCGTGTCGGTGCGTGACCAGCCCGTCGGCAGGGTCAGACCGCAACTCACAGACACCCCGGTTTGCGGCGCCAGCGCGGCCAGCATGGCGTCCAGCAGCGCCGCATTGCGGTAGGGCGTCTCGATGACGATTTGCGTCTGCTGCGCGCGGCGCGACAGCGCTTCCAGTTCGCGCAAGCGCGCCAGCCGCCCCGCGCCGTCTTGCGGCAGGTAGCCAACAAACGCAAAGCTCTGGCCGTTCAGGCCGCTGGCGGCCAGCGCCAGCAGCAGCGAACTGGGGCCTGCCAGGGGTAGCACCGTCACGCCGGCCGTGTGGGCCGCGCGCACCAGCGCCGCGCCGGGGTCGGCCACCGCCGGCAGGCCGGCTTCGGACAGCAAGCCCAGGTCTTCGCCGTCCAGCGCGGGCTGCAGCAGCGCCTGCCACTGCGCCGCCGGCACCGGTTCACGGCTGCCTTTGCGCGGCCGTGGCAACTCGGTGATGGCGATGCTTTGCAGCGCCACGCCCAGCGGCACGATGGCGTCCACCCGTTTCAGAAAAGCCCGCGCGCTGCGGGCGTCTTCGGCCGCCCAATGGCGCAGCGCTGCCGCGCGGCGGATCACGCCCAGCGGCAACACCTCTTGCAGATCGACAGTCTCGGTGCCGAGATCCAGCGCGTTGGGCATCAAAACCAGCGTGCCCTTCATGGCAGCAGCGGGTCCAGGCCGGCGGCGCGCAGCAGGGCGCAGGTGCGGATCAGCGGCAGGCCCACCAACGCGGTGGGGTCGTCGCTGTCTATCGATTCGAGCAGTGCGATGCCCAGCGTTTCGCACTTGGCGCTGCCGGCGCAGTCATAAGGTTGTTCGAGCCGCAGGTAGTGCTCGATCTCGGCGTCGCTGAGCACGCGGAATTGCACGGTCACGGGGGCCAGCAACGCCTGTTCGTAGCCGATGTCGGCGCGCACCACGGCGACGGCCGTCTGGAACACCGCGCGCCGGCCGCTGAGTTGGCGCAACTGCGCGGTGGCGCGTTCGTGGGTGCCGGGTTTGCCGATAGGAACGCCGTCGAGATCGGCCACCTGGTCAGATCCGATGACCACGGCCTCGGGGTGGCTCAAGGCCACGGCACAGGCCTTGGCCAAGGCCAGGCGCAGGGCCAGCGCGGCCGGCGATTCGCCGGGCAACGGTGTCTCGTCAACTTGCGGCGCCACCACCTCGAACGGCAGGCGGAGTCGGTCCAGCAGTTCGCGGCGGTAGCGTGAGGTCGAGCCCAGGATCAGGGGCGGGCGTGGCAGGTGAGCAGGGTTCATCGCGCCGATTTTCATCGCAACGGCGACGCCGGCTTGGGGCCGGTGCGGCTGGCTACACTCAGCCCCCGTTTGCGAAGAATCACATGACCGATAGCACCACCGATGCCCGCGCCCTGGAGGTGATGGCTTTCTGCCGCCAAGGCGGCCACCTGCAAGGGCGCTGGCCCCTGGCCGTGATGACCCGCTTGGGCGACAGCTTGCTGGGTGGCAGCGCTGACGCGGGTGTCGACTGGCAACTCGCGGGCAGCCTGCTGCCGGTGACCGGCGGCGAGGCCGAAATCTGGCTGCACCTGCAGGCCAGCGCCACCGTCAGCCTGCAGTGTCAGCGCTGCCTGCAAGCCATGAACGACGACATCGCGGTCGACCGCCGCTTTCGCTTCGTGCGCACCGAAGCCGAAGCCCTGCGCTTGGACGAAGATTCCGAAGACGATGTGCTGGTGCTGGAACCCCGGCTGGACGTCTGCACCTTGCTGGAAGATGAGCTGATCCTCGGCCTGCCTATCGTGCCCATGCACGAGGCCTGCCCCGAACCGCTGCGCCCTGCGCAGGACGCAGCGGTGGTGGAAGACGTGGCCCCGCACCCCTTCGCCGCCCTGGCCGCCTTGCGCGGTCGCACGCCCCGCGGCGGCGACGACGGCGCCTGAGGCCCCCGCAGGCCGACGCCCGGCTTGCCGCTTGTTGGCTGAGTGCTATACTAGAAGGCTTTGCGAGGGCTCGGCCCTCTTCGAGTCGACGTGTTGACTCTGGCGTGGGCTCTTCAGCCCGGCACGCCGTCCCCAGGAGAATTTCATGGCCGTTCAGCAGAACAAGAAGTCGCCTTCCAAGCGCGGCATGCACCGATCACACAACGCCGTCGCAGCGCCGGGTATTGCCGTCGAGTCGACCACGGGCGAAGTCCATCTGCGTCACCACATCAGCCCGACCGGTTTCTACAGGGGCCGCAAGGTCCTGAAGACCAAGGCCGACGCCTGATAGACGGCGTGGGTCGATTTCGGCCCACCGCCGCTTTTGCGGATACCCGATTGCCTGGGCAGCGCAGCTTGCCGGGGCACGCGCTGGTGTTTTCGCATGCAGCCGCCGCCTGAACCTGTGTCGATCTCCGCTGCGCCTGCTCCGCTCGACCGCGTCCGCATTGCAGTGGACTGCATGGGCGGCGACCATGGCCCCTCGGTCACGCTGCCCGCTTGCAAGGCCTTTCTTGACGTCCATCCGCACCTGGAGTTGATCCTGGTCGGTCAGCCGCAAGCGCTGGCAGCGGCCAAGGATTGGCCGCGTTGTACGCTGGTGGCCGCGACCGAGGTCGTCACGATGGACGATTCCGTCGAGGTCGCCCTGCGCCGCAAGCGCGATTCGTCGATGCGGGTGGCCATCAGCCAGGTCAAGGCGGGCGCGCACGCTTGCGTCTCAGCCGGCAACACCGGCGCCCTGATGGCGCTGGCGCGTTTCCTGTTGAAAACCCTGGACGGCATCGACCGCCCGGCGATCGCCACTGTCCTGCCGAACATGCGGGACGGCTACACCACGGTGCTGGACCTGGGAGCCAACGTCGATTGCACGCCCGAACACCTGCTGCAGTTCGCGGTGATGGGCAGCGCGCTGGTTTCGGCGATGGGCGGTGCGGCCGAGCCGAGCGTGGGCCTGCTGAACATCGGCGAAGAGGCCATCAAGGGCAGCGAAACCATCAAGCGCGCCGGCGAATTGCTGCGCGCGGCAGGTGAAGCCGGGCAGATCCGCTTCGTCGGCAACGTCGAAGGCAATGACATTTTCAAAGGCACGGTCGACGTCGTGGTTTGCGACGGTTTCGTCGGCAATGTCCTGCTGAAGACCA
>JAYVBO010000346.1:0-7881 GCA_043750435.1 Betaproteobacteria bacterium
CTGCCCGCTGGGCCGCTGCGCGAGCCGCTGCCCGCGCAGGCCGGGCCCCGTCAGCGCGTGCTGTACACGGGTGGCCACGTCAGCACGGCACTGGCTGGCGCTTGCGGCCAGCGCCGACTGCCGCTGGCCTGGCCGCTGGCCGACTGGCTGCGCAGTGAACCGGGCAGCGCCGTCGTTCTGCGCAGCCTGCGCGACCGCCCACTGCTGGCTGCGGCCGGCCTGGCCGCACCGCAAAAGTTCTTCGACATGTTGACCGCTGCGGGCCTGGCCTTCACCGCCCTGCCCCTGCCTGACCACCACCCCTACGCCACGCTGCCGTGGCCTGCCGGCACGCCCGACGTGCTGACCACCGAAAAGGACGCGGTGAAACTGGACCCGGCGGCGCTGCTGGGCACGCGCGTCTGGGTGCTGCCGCTAGACTTCCAATTGCCCCCGGGTCTGGCCGCCGAGCTGCTGACCCTGCTTCCTGCACCGCAACGCAACACACCCCTGCCATGAGCCTGGACCACCGCCTGATCGAACTGCTCGTCTGCCCGGTCTGCAAAGGCCCGCTGGAACTGCGGCGCAACAGCGAGCAGGCGCCGGCTGATCTGATCTGCCCGGCCGACCGCCTGGCCTTCCCCATCCGCGACGGCATCCCGGTGATGCTGGAGAACGAAGCCCAGCCGCTGGACGGCCCCGCGCCCGCGCCTTGAAGAACTGACCTTGGGCTACACCGTCCTGATTCCGGCACGGCTGGCGTCCACCCGCCTGCCGAACAAGCCGCTGGCCGACATCGCCGGCAAACCCATGGTGGTGCGGGTAGCCCAGCGCGCTGCGCTGGCCGGTGCCGACCGCGTGGTGGTGGCGGCCGACGACCTGGCCATCGTGCAGGCCTGCACCGCGCATGGCATAGAAGCCGTGCTGACGCGCGCCGACCACGCCAGCGGCAGCGACCGCCTGGCCGAAGCCTGCGAACAGTTGGGCCTGCAGGGCGACGACGCGGTGGTCAATGTGCAGGGTGACGAACCGCTGATCGAGCCGGCGCTGATCGCCCGCTGCGCCGCCTTGCTGGACGAACGCCGCGACTGCGTGATGAGCACCGTGGCCCACCCCATTCATGAGTTGGCCGACTACCTGAACCCCAATGTCGTGAAGGTGGTCTTGGACGCCGCCGGCCGCGCGCTGCTGTTCTCGCGCGCGCCACTGCCCTGGTGGCGTGACGGGAACGCGCAGGGCGTGACCAGCCTGCCGCCTGCGCCCGGCGCACTGCGCCATCTGGGCCTGTACGGCTACCGGGCCGGTTTTCTGCGCCGGTTTCCGAGTTTGCCGCCGGCCCCGCTGGAGCATTGCGAGGCGCTGGAACAACTGCGTGTGCTCTGGCATGGCGAGCACATCGCCGTTCATGTGGCCGCGCAAGCCAGCGGTCCGGGCGTCGACACGCCCGAGGATCTGGCCCGTGTGCGGGCCCTTTTCAGCACCGGCTGACTGTCAGCTTGACGCACGGTAGCGCGTGATATTCTCGATTCGAGACAAGGCGCTGGCGTGAAGTGGGTCACGATCTGCGCCCGACAAAACAAACTTTCGAGGAACTCGATGCGACTAATCCTCCTGGGCGCGCCTGGCGCCGGCAAAGGCACGCAAGCCACCTTCATCTGCAAGCGCTACGGCATTCCGCAGATCTCCACGGGTGACATGCTGCGCGCGGCCGTCAAGGCCGGCACGCCGCTGGGCGTGGCTGCCAAAAAAGTGATGGACGCCGGCGGCTTGGTCAGCGACGACATCATCATCGGCCTGGTCAAGGAACGCATCAATCAGCCCGACTGCACGAGCGGTTTTCTCTTCGACGGATTCCCCCGCACCATCCCGCAGGCCGACGCCATGAAGGCGGCTGGCGTGAAGCTGGACGTGGTGCTGGAAATCGACGTGCCCGACGCGTCCATCGTCGAACGCATGAGCGGCCGTCGCGCCCACATGGCCTCAGGCCGCACCTACCACGTGAAGTTCAATCCGCCCAAGGTGGCAGGTGTTGATGACGTGACCGGCGAGCCGCTGATCCAGCGCGACGACGACAAGGAAGAGACCGTGCTGAAGCGCCTGGAGGTGTACCAGCGCCAGACCCGTCCGCTGGTTGACTACTACGGGCTGTGGGCCGCCACCGGCGACGCCGGCGCGCCGCGCTATGCCAAGGTCAGCGGCACCGGCAGCGTCGACGAAATCACCGGCCGCGTGATGGCCGCGCTGGGCGCCTGAACCTCACAAGCAGACTGAGCCATGGACATCGCAAACAAGGTTTTCATCGTCACCGGCGGCGCTTCGGGCCTCGGTGAAGGCACGGCGCGCATGCTGGCCGCCAACGGCGCCAAAGTCGTGATAGCCGACCTGCAGGTCGACAGCGGCACGGCCGTGGCGGCTGAAATCGGCGGCGTTTTCGTCAAGTGCGACGTCAGCCAGGAAGCCGATGGCCAGGCCGTCGTGGCCGCCGCCGTGGGCCTGGGCAGGCTGATGGGGCTGATCAATTGCGCAGGCATCGCGCCAGCCGTCAAAACTGTTGGCAAAGACGGCGCCCACCCGCTGGCGGTCTTCAGCAAGACCATCACGGTGAACCTGATCGGCTCGTTCAACATGATCCGGCTGTGCGCCGAAGCCATGGCCAAGAACGAGCCCGAAGCCACCGGCGAACGTGGCGTTCTGATCAGCACCGCCAGCGTGGCCGCCTACGATGGGCAGATGGGCCAAGCGGCCTATGCCGCCAGCAAGGGCGGCGTGGTCGGCATGACGCTGCCCATCGCCCGCGACCTGGCGCGCAACGGCATCCGCAACATGACCATCGCGCCGGGTATTTTCGGCACGCCGATGATGTTCGGCATGCCGCAAGCCGTGCAAGACGCACTGGCCGCCAGCGTGCCCTTCCCCAGCCGCCTGGGTACGCCGCAGGACTACGCCAAGCTGGTCAAGCACATCGTCGAGAACGACATGCTGAACGGGGAAGTGATACGGCTGGACGGGGCCATTCGGTTGGCGCCGAAGTAAACGAGTCGCCGACCTCCGGGCGGTCGTTCGACGCTGCTGCAAGGCCCCCAGCAGGGGGCCTGTTCAATTTCAGGGCCGGCCAACGATGGTGGACGGCGAAGCGCGTATCTCGGCGGCGATTTCCTTGGCACGCTCGCGCTCTTCTTCGGTCACCGGCCGCTTTTCCTTTTGCGCCAGGATGCTGCCGGTGCGGTACTCGTGGGCCGCGCTTTCGACGGGCGCTGCGCCCGTGGCCGCGGTCTGGGCGGCACAGCCCGCCAGCGTCAAGACTGCGATGGCGGCGACGGCCGCAAGAACTCGGTTCATGGAAACTTCCTTTCTGAAATGCCTGTCGCGGCGCTGACGCACCGGATTGAAGGCCACAGTGTGCCAGCGCCAAAGAAATCGGGGCCCGAAGGCCCCGATTCAACTTGCAAGCTCTATCAGAACTTGTAGCCCGCGGACAGGTAGAACTGACGGCCGATCGGGTCGGCGTAGCGCGGGTCGTAGCCCCGCACGTTGCCGGTGCTGGACTGGTCGTTGATCGAGAACGGCGGCTTCTTGTCGAACATATTCTTCAGGCCAGCCGTGACGCTGAGGGCCTTGTTGAATTCGTACCGCGTCTGCCAGTCCCACACCACCATGCTGGACACCTTGCGGCCGAGATCGTCACGGCCCCACTTCAGGCAGTCGCCTGCCGCGTCCGTCTGGCAGTAGTCGGTCGTGTCGTCGCGATAGCCCGGACGGAAGTTCATGGTCAAGGTGTTGGAAAAGCCACCGGTCTTCAGGTTGGTGCTGGCGCTGATCAGGTAACGCGACGTCAACTTGCCGTCGGAGCCGATGTGCTGCAGGCTGTTGAAGTAGCCATCCAGACCCGGCTGCTGGTAGTCGGCGCGGATCATGTAGGTGGCGCGCAGACGGGTCGTCAGCTTGCCGACGGGGGTGTCAACCTTGCTTTCCGCGTCCAGGTCGATGCCCTGGTAGAAGGCCTTGCCAGTGTTGATGGGCACGCTCAGGAAGGTCAGCGTCGGGGTGCCGGTCACCGGGTCCGGCGCCACCTTGAACAGGCTTTCGTACAGCGCACCATTGCCGAAGGCCGTGTTCTCGGTGATGGTGTTGATCTGGTCCTTCAACTGAACCGTCCACAGGTCAGCACCGAAGGACAGGAAGGTGGCCGGTTCGTACCGGAAGCCGATGGTCCACTGGGTGGACTGCTCGGGCTTGAGCGCACCAGCGCCCGTGGCCGGGTTGCCGCCGGACTGGATGTTGTACTCAGAGCTGCCAGGCTGGCACAGCGCTGCCTTGGCCACGGACAGTCCGGGTGGGCAGGTGTGGAAACCCGTGCTGCCACCCGACTGAAGCGGCAGGGTGACGTTGGACAGCGTGGGTGCCTTGAAGCCGGTGCCCACCGAGCCGCGCAACAGCAATTCCTTCATCGGCTGGAAGCGCAGGCTCAACTTGTAGGTGGCCGAAGAATTGGTCGTGCCCTGAGTGGCCGCGGCAATGGGCTTGCCACTGACGTCGAAGTTCATCGAGTTCGAGACCGCGCCGTAACCGTCATAGCGGGCCGAAGCCGTCGCTTCGAGCGTCTTCAAAATCGGCAGGTTCAATTCTGTGAACACGCCGTAGGAATTGCGCGTCGAATCGAAGGGCAAGGCACCGCCGCCGCCGCCCAGGATGGAGTCCGTGAAGGTGGGCTGCAAAGCGTTGTTGCCCATCAGGATGGCGCTGGGGTTGTCGGTGTACTTCTGCTTGGTGTAGTCGATGCCGGCGCCCAGGCCGATATCGCCACCTGCCAGCTTGCCGACCGTGGTAGAGCCGCGGGCCGACAGCACGTCGATCGACGATTTGCTGACGTCCAGAACCTGGTGCAAAACGATGGGCGCAAGCAATGCCACTGAGGTGCCAGCGCCATCCATCAGCGGGTCCCACTTGCCGCTGGCAACCAGGGCATTGAAGGCGTTGACGCTGGCGTAGCCACCCATGGCGGTGTCGGTCTGCTTGTTGTCCGAGTGGGTGTAGCTGCCGGTGAAGTCGATGCCGCGGTAGCTGAAGTCACCGCCCAGCACGATGTGCGTGGAGTCGGTCTGGTAGCGGTCGGTACGGCCACCAGCGTCAAACAGGCGCAGGTTCATGTTGCCGGATTTGGCCGTCGTGCCCGGCTTGCCTGCGGCAGCCAGGTAGGGGTTGATGTCCTTGACCAGCAGCGCGGCGCTGATGGGCAGGCCCGGCTGGGCCGGCGGGGCGTAAATCGGGTCGTTGTAGAAGCGCGAGAAAGCGACTTCAGCGAACAGTGAAACGCTGTCGGTGGGTTGGTAGCGGGCGCTGCCGAACAGGCTGGTGCGCTCCGAAGCCGGGATCGACTCGACCGTGGCGGAGTAGTCAAAAAAGCACTGGATGCCATTCTTGATCTGGCCGGCCGGGCAAGCACCAGTCTTCATCAGCGAGGGGTTGAAGTTGATCTTCGAGCCATCAGACAGCAGCACGCTGCGCGCGTTGGCGGGCACCGAATTGGAGCTGATCAGGTCGATAGACTGCGCTGCGCCCTGGTCGTTGAACTTCAGGATGCCGGTCTTGGAGAAATCGCGCTGGTTGGCGAACAAGGCCTTTTGCTTGTCGTAGCTGGCCGACAACAGCACGTTGAACTTGTCGCGCGCCAGATCGCCGAAGCCCTTGCTGACAGAAGCCGTGTAGCTGCCGCCGCCGGAATGCTGAGGGATGTAGGCCGTGGCCGAGAAGTCGCCGGCAGTCGAGTCCTTCTTGGTGATGAAGTTGACCACGCCGGCAATGGCGTCGGAGCCGTACAGGGCCGACGCGCCGTCGGTCAGCACTTCAACGCGCTCGATGGCCGACAGCGGAATGCTGTTCAGGTTGACGGTAGAGCCCGTGGTGTACGGCGCCACACGGCGGCCGTTCAGCAACACCAAGGTGTAGCTGGCGCCCAGGGCGTGCAAGGAAGCCGTGGTGGCACCGCCGCCGCCGCCGTTGACCGATTGCGAGGCCGACGTGAAGCCCTGCATGGCAGGCAGGTTCTGGATCAGTTCGGTGACCGACGTTGCGCCCGTGCGCTTGATGTCTTCGATGGTGATGACCTGCACCGGCAAGGCGGATTCGGCGTCAACGCGTTTGATCGAAGAACCGGTGATCTCGATGCGCTCGGTGGTCTGGGCCAGGGCCGGCAGGGCTGCCAGCATGAGGCCGCCGCCAAATGCGACAAGGATCCCGCTGCACAATTTTGTTTTCTTGAACATGAACTCACTCCTGAAGGAAAGTTGGCTTGCATGGGCCTGCTGGTGGCAAGGTCTGCAATCCTCGGTTGTACATTGGCGTCTTGGCTGTCGCAAAAGCTTCACAGGCAACCAACCGTGTCTGTTGGCCCGACGCAACAAGGGCCTTCTTTCGCGCCGCGCCTACACTGACGCGCCATGAATCAGCCACCCAAGGGACACCCCAGCCTCCCGGCCACTGCGCTGTTTGAAGCTGGCCTGAAGGCGCGGCAGCAAGAGCAGCTGGATGCCGCAGCGGCTCACTACAACCGCGCGCTCCTGCTGCACCAGCTCGGCCAAACTGAAGCAGCCTCCCTCAGCTTGGCGCAGTCTTTGAATGGCCCTGTCGTCACGCCCACGCTGCGCTCGCAAGTGCTGCAAATGCAGGCCCTGCTGCAGGACGAGGCCGGCGATCTGGAACGTGCCGTGCAGACGCTGGAACAAGCCCTGGCGTTGGCTCCCAGCCGGGCGGCCCTGCATCACAACCGGGCCGTGCTGCTGCAACGCCTGGCCCGTCCCGGCGAGGCGCTGGCGGCACACGACCGTGCGCTGGCCCTGGGTTTGGTGGCGCCTGACGCGCACTACAACCGCGGCAACAGCCTGCAGAGCCTGGGTCGATCGGCCGAAGCGCTGGCCGCCTACCGTGAGGCGCTGCGGCTGGAACCGCTGCATGCCCTGGCGCTGTACGACAGCGCGCGCCTGCGCTGGCGCCTGGGCGAGCCGGCCTTCACGGTTGACCTGGACGCCGCAGCCGCCGCGGCGCCGCTGTCGGCCCTGCCGTTGGGCATCAAAGGCCGTTTGTTGCTGCGCGCCGAACGTTACGAAGTTGCCGCCGCCGCCTTCGGGGCTGCCGCAGCGCTGGCCGACGCCGTGCCTGGCTTTTTCGACGGCCTGGGGCAGGCGCTGGGTCGGCTGGGTCGGCACGAGGCCTCGCTGGCCGCGCACGAGCGCGCGGTGGCTTTGGCACCGCAGCTGGCCGCCACCCACATCGGCCTCGCCACCGGCTTGCTGCTGGCCGGCCAGGTCGAGCGGGCGGCGCAGGTGGCAGAAACCGCCGTCCGGCTGGACCCGCTGGACCAGCAGGCCTGGGCGATGCTGGGGTTGGCCTGGCGCGCCTGCGGCAACCCGGCCGAGGCCTGGCTGTATGACTACCGGCAACATGTGCTGGCCTTCGATTTGCCTGCGCCTGAGGGCTGGGTCGACATGGCCAGCTTCAACCGGGCGCTGGCGGCCGCACTGGAAGTCCTGCACACCGATGCGCAAGCACCTGTCGACCAGACCCTGCGCCACGGCAGCCAGACCATGGACAACATCTTCGACCAGCAGCACCCGCTGGTGGACCAGTTGAAGGACCGTATCGCGCAGGCGGTAGACCGCTACATCGCGCACCTGGAAAGCTTGCCAGCTGACGACAGCCATCCGCTGCGGGGGCGCACGTCGCCGCGCTGGCGGTTTACCGATTCCTGGTCATCATGGCTGCGCAGCAGCGGCTTTCACACCAACCATGTGCACGCGCACGGCTGGATCAGCTCGTGCTACTACGTCGCACTGCCGCCGGTGATGAACCGGGGCACTGACAACGAAGGGCAGCGAGACGGCTGGATCGCCTTCGGCGCGCCGGATC
>JAYVBO010000347.1:0-3375 GCA_043750435.1 Betaproteobacteria bacterium
ACAGGGCCCGCATGTGCAGATCAACGTGCGCGACAGCGGGCCGGGTCTGGAACTGGCCGACCAGGCGCGCGTTTTCGAACCCTTCGAACGCCTGGCTGCCGGCCGCGGCGATGTCGAGGGGGCGGGCATGGGCCTGGCCCTCAGCCGCCGCCTGGTGCAGGCCATGGGCGGCGAGATCGGTGTGGACAGCCAGCCGGCCCAGGGCAGCACGTTCTGGTTGCGCCTGCCCAGCACCATCGCGCCCGAGCCCCTGGCGGCCAGCCGCGTGGACGCCCGCCATGCTTCCTTCACACACGCGGCCGATGCGGTGCCGCACAGCGGGGCACAGCGTCCTGCAGCACGGGTGCTCTACATCGAAGACAACCCCGTCAACCTGGTACTGATGGAGGCCATGCTGGAGCGCTTGCCCGAGGTGGATGCACGCTGTGTGATCTCGCCCTTCGAAGGGCTGGCACTGGCCGCTGCCGAGCCGCCCGACCTGGTGCTGCTGGACCTGCAGATGCCGCTGATGGACGGCTTCGAGGTGCTGCGCCGGCTGCGCGCCGAGCCCGCCTTGTGCCACATCCCGGTGCTGGCGGTCAGTGCCAATGCGCTGCCCGGCGACATCGAAGCGGCGCTGGCAGCTGGCTTCAATGGCTATCTGAGCAAGCCCCTCCAGTTGGACAGCCTGGCCGCAGCCGTGCGTGGCGCCCTGAGTGGCCGGTCGGCCGCCAGCGGCCGTCGTTGATCATTCAGCACGGGCCTTGCGCGCCGCGCTGAGGAAGTCTTGCAGCATGGCGCTGTCGTCCAGCGTCGTCGGGTCGTCAGGCGTGTGGAATTCGGGGTGCCACTGCACGCCGGCCACATAGCTCGGACCTTGCCAGCGCACCGCTTCCACCATGCCGTCGTCGGGGCAGCGGGCTTCGACGATCAGGCCAGGCGCCAGGTCCTTGATGCCCTGGTGGTGGATGCTGTTGGTGATGGCGCGCGGCTGGCCCGGGAACAGGGCCGCCAGCCGCGTGCCGGGCACGAACTCGATGGCGTGGTGGTGGTGTTCGTAGCGGCTCAGTTCGCGGTGCGCCAGCGCTTCGGGGCGCTGGGTGGGTATGTCTTGCAGCAGCGTGCCGCCGAAGGTGACGTTCAACAGTTGCAGGCCACGGCAGATGCCGAAGACCGGTTTGCCGGCGGCCACGAAGGCGTGGATCAGTGCCATTTCGTAGACGTCGCGCACGCGGTCGCCGCTCCAGGCGGCGTCCAGCGGGGTTTCGCCATAGCTTTGCGGGGCCACGTCGTTGCCGCCTTGCAGCACCAGGCCGTCCAGCGCGGCGGCGTAGTCGTTCAGGTTGATGTCGCTGCGCAGCACCACGCTGCCTGCGCTGACCGCCGGCACCATCACCGGTATGGCGCCACCGTGCAGCAGCCAATGCGCTGCGCTTTGTTCCAGGTAGTGGATGGTCTTGCCCCACACGCCGCTGGCCGAACGCTCGGCGGCTTCGGGGTAATAGATGCGTGCCGAGACGCCGATCAGCAGGGGTTTGTTGTCCATCGTCGTGCGTCCTTTCAGTTGATGCGCACCCAGCGCAATTCAATGATGTCGGTGGGCCATTGCGTGGCGTTCACTTTCTTGTTCATCGCCCAGGTCAGGGTGCGGCGGAACAGGGGCAGCAAAGGCAGGTCGTCGCTGGCCATGCGGATGGCGGTGGTGACCAGGGCGCGGCGGCGCAGCAGGTCGGGCTCGCTGCGGATGTTGTCGATCAGCAGGTCCAGCTTCGCGTTGCTGTAGCGCCCGGCGTTGAAGCTGCCCTGGCCCTTGGGGCTGTAGCTGTGGAGCAGGCCGTTCAGCGAAAACCACGCATCGGGCGTCGGGCTCCAGCCGAATTCGGCCAGGCTGATGGCGCCGTTCGACAGCTTCGGGAAAAACTGGCCCGTGGGGCTGCTGCGCAGGCTGGCCCTGATGCCGACCTGCGCCAGCATGGCGGTCACGGCTTGGCACACCGATTCACGCCAGGTGATGTTCACGCAGTCCATCGCCAGCGTGAAACCGTTCGGGTAGCCGGCTTCGGCCAGCAGCGCCTTGGCCCGTGCCGGGTCGTAGGGCAGGCGCACGTCCAGTTCGGCGGGCGAGCCGTCCACGCGCGACGACAGCAGCGCACCGGTGGGCACGGCCTGGCCGCGCAGCACCTTGTCGGCGATCAGCGGCGCGTTGATGGCGTGGTAGACGGCGGCCCGCACGCGCCTGTCCTTGAAGGGGTTGCGGCCCTTCACGTCGCTGCCGGGCAGTTCATGGCGCGCCTGGTCCAGCGCCAGGTATTGCTGGCCGATGTCGGTGACCCGCAGCAGGCGGATGCGCGGGTCGGCCTGCAGCCGGGCGATGTCCTGGAAGGGCGGGTCCAGCACCAGATCGACTTCGCCCGAAGTGAGCGCCGCCAGCCGAGTTGCGTCGGATCGGATGGTGACGAATTCAACCTGCAGCACATTGCCGTTGTTGCGCGCGTCGGCCCAGCCCCACCACGCGGCGTTGCGTTCCAGCACGGTGCGCACATCGGGTTCATAGCGCAGCAGGCGGAAGGGGCCGGTGCCGTTGGCGTTGCGCACAGCAAAGGTTTCCTGCTTGGCGCTGAAGTCCTGCGGCTGGGTCACGCCGTGCTGTTCGCACCAGGCCTTGCTCATCATGGTGACGTACTGCAGCTTTTCCGGCAGCACGGCGTCGGGCGTTTCCAGCAGCAGTTCGATGGTCAGCGCATCGACCTTGCGCGCACCGATCACGCCGCGCAATTGGAAGGCGCGTTGCGAACTGGGCGCCAGGTCGCGTTCGATGCTGAACACGGCGTCGTCGGCGGTGAAGGGCGTGTCGTCGTGGAAGCGCACGCCGGGGCGCAGTTTGAAGCGCCAGACGGTGGGCGCGGTGTTCTGCCAGGACAGCGCAAGCGCCGGTTCCAGCTTGAATTGCGCGTCGCGGTTGATCAGCGATTCATAGACCTGGTAGGCGACACGTGAGTGGTACAGCAGCGCCAGTGCATTGGGGTCCAGGGTTTGCGGGTCGAAGGCGCTGGCAATCTTCAGCAGGCCGGCCCTGCCAGCCGGCTGTGCGACGGCGGGCGCAGTGGCCACGGCCGCAGCCGACACCAGCAGCGCGAGCAGGCGATGTATCAGGTGCAGGCGCATGGGGCGGTGTCCTTGGCCGGTGTGCTGGGGGTGTGGGGCGCTGGCGGATTCAGTCTTCGGCCGCCGCGTTGCCGTCGTCGCGGTCTTCTTCGCGGGCCTGCTTGGCGCGCCGGGCCAGTTGGGCCGCCAGCGGCGCCAGGTCCTGCACCAGCGTGGCGGCGGGCACGGTGCCGGCCAGGCGCAGCGCGGGCAGCGGCAGGGTGCTCATATAGGGCGCGCTGTAGGGCCTGC
>JAYVBO010000348.1:0-3374 GCA_043750435.1 Betaproteobacteria bacterium
GCTGGGGGCGCATCGCGGCGTGCGAAGCGCGGATGGCGCTGCCACGCAGCAGTTCGCGGTAGTACTGGGCCACGTCGATCTGCCCCGGCTGGCCGCGCAACGCGTGGATGCGCGGGTCGAAAGGGCCGTCGCTGCCGCGCGCGGCGTCCACGGTCAGCGCGCCCACCACCAGCGCGGCTTCCAGCACCGGTTCGAAACTGAACAGCGCGTGCAGCGCCAGCGCGGTGCTGGTCTGGGTGCCGTTGATCAGCGCCAGGCCTTCCTTGGCCGACAGCAGCAGCGGCGCGATGCCGTGGTGGGCCAGCAGCGTGGCGGCGGGCACGCGGCGGCCCACGCCGGCCGCAGGTTGGCCTTCTGGCTGCACCACGAATTCGCCCTCGCCCATCAAGGCCAGCGTCATGTGTGCCAGTGGCGCCAGGTCGCCCGATGCACCCACGCTGCCCTGGCTGGGCACATAGGGCACCAGGCCGGCGTTGTGCACGGCCAGCAGGGTGTCGATGACCACAGGCCGCACACCGCTGTGCCCGCGCGCCAGGCTGGCGGCTTTCATCGCCAGCATCAGCCGCAGCACCGGCGCGGCCAGCGGTTCGCCCACACCCACCGAATGCGAGCGGATCAGGTTCAGTTGCAGCGTGGCCAGGTCGGCTTCGCTGATGCGCGTGCTGGCCAGCTTGCCGAAGCCGGTGTTGACGCCGTAGACCGGCGCGCTGCCCTCGGCCGCGCGGCGCACCACGGCGGCGCTGGCCAGGATGCCGGGTAGCGCGGCCGGGTCCATCAGCAAGGGCTGCGGACGCACCGCCACCTCGGCGCCACCGTGGATGGCCTGCAGTTCGTCCAGCGTGAGGTGACCCGGGCGCAGCAGCATCAGGCGCCTTCTTTCTGCGGGGCGTTCGTGATCATCGGCAGGTTGAGGCACTGTTCCTGCGCGCAGGCCACGGCGTCGGCGTAGCCCGCGTCGGCATGGCGCATCACGCCCGTCGCCGGGTCGTTCCACAAGACGCGTGCTATGCGCTTCGCGGCTGCCTCGGTGCCATCACAAACGATGACCACGCCGCTGTGCTGGCTGTAGCCCATGCCCACGCCACCGCCGTGGTGCAGGCTGACCCAGGTGGCGCCGCTGGCGGTGTTCAGCAGCGCGTTCAGCAGCGGCCAGTCGCTGACGGCGTCGCTGCCGTCTTGCATGCTTTCGGTTTCGCGGTTGGGGCTGGCCACGCTGCCGCTGTCCAGGTGATCGCGGCCGATGACGATGGGCGCTTTCAACTCACCGCTCTTGACCATCGCGTTGAAGGCCAGGCCGGCGCGGTCGCGTTCGCCCAGGCCTATCCAGCAGATGCGCGCCGGCAGGCCCTGGAAGGCGATGCGCTCGGCGGCCATGTCCAGCCAGCGGTGTAGCGCGGCATCGGCCGGGAACAGCTCTTTCATCTTCGCGTCGGTCTTGCGGATGTCTTCGGGGTCGCCGCTCAGGGCCACCCAGCGGAAAGGCCCGCGGCCGCGGCAGAACAGCGGGCGCACATAGGCCGGCACGAAGCCCGGGAAGCTGAAAGCCTTGGCCACGCCCGCGTCGAAAGCGACCTGGCGGATGTTGTTGCCGTAGTCCACGGTGGGCACGCCGCACGACTGGAAATCAAGCATGGCCTGCACGTGCACCGCGCAGCTTTGCGCGGCGGCGGCGCGCAGGGCGGCGTGCTGCGCGGGGTCAGCCTGCGCGGCGCGCCAACGCTCGACCGTCCAGCCCGCCGGCAGGTAGCCGTTGACCAGGTCGTGGGCGCTGGTCTGGTCGGTGACGAGGTCGGGCTTGACACCACGCCGCACCAGTTCGGGCAACACCTCGGCCGCATTGCCCAGCAAGGCGATGGACACCGCCTTGCCCTCGGCCGTGTAGCGCGCGATGCGGATCAGCGCGTCGTCCAGGTCGGTGGCCTGTTCATCGACATAACGGCTGCGCAGGCGGAAATCGATGCGGCTTTGCTGGCACTCGATGTTCAGGCTGCAAGCACCGGCAAACGTAGCGGCCAGCGGCTGCGCGCCACCCATGCCGCCCAGGCCTGCGGTGAGGATCCAACGGCCCGTGAGGCTGCCGCCGTAGTGCTGTTTACCGGCTTCGACAAAGGTCTCGTAAGTGCCCTGCACGATGCCCTGGCTGCCGATGTAGATCCAGCTGCCGGCCGTCATCTGGCCGTACATCATCAAACCCTTGCGGTCCAGTTCGTCGAAGTGTTCCCAGGTGGCCCATTTGGGCACCAGGTTGCTGTTCGCAATCAGCACGCGCGGGGCATCAAGGTGGGTGCGGAACACGCCCACCGGTTTGCCGCTTTGCACCAGCAAGGTTTCGTCGGGCTTGAGTGCCTGCAGGCTGGCGCAGATGGCCTCGAAGCAGTCCCAGTTGCGCGCGGCCTTGCCGATACCGCCATAAACCACCAGGGCGTCGGGGTTCTCGGCCACCTCGGGGTCGAGGTTGTTCTGCAGCATGCGCAGGGCGGCTTCAATCTGCCAGTTGGCGCAGCTGATGAGGCTGCCGCGCGGCGCACGCACCGGGCGCGGCCCGGCCGTCTGGCGGGCGGCCAACTGAACGGTGGACAGATCGGTCATGGCGGCGCTCCGGTGCTCGGTTGCGGCGCACTGTACTTGTCTAGACAAGTCTAGGCAAGTGGGAAAGCCAGCGCTAAGATGCCGCCATGGCCGCACCCGCAACCAGCCTGAAATCTCTGCCGCAGGCATTGCCGCAAGCCCCGTATGCCCGCGTCAAGCAGCACCTGATGGCCGGACTCGAAAAGGGGCTGTGGCCGCCCGGCGCGCGCATGCCATCCGAGGCCGCACTGGTGGCCAAATTCGGCGTCAGCCGCATGACCGTGAGCCGCGCCCTGCGCGAATTGCAGACCGAAGGTTTGCTGCAGCGCCGCCAAGGCCTGGGCACCTACGCCGCGCCGCTGCACCGCGTGTCCAGCCAACTGACCCTGCGCGACCTGCACGAAGAAATTGAAGCCCGCGGCCACCGCCACCAGGCGGTGGTGCACCTGCAGCGCGCCGAGTCCGCGCCGGCCGCGCTGGCCGCGCAATTGGGTGTGGCGGACGGCGCCGAGGTCTTCCACACCCTCATCGTCCACTTCGAAGATGGCGTGGCGCTGCAGTGCGAAGACCGCTATGTCAACCCCGCCTGCGCGCCGCGTTACCTGCAGGCCGACTTCACGCGCACCACGCCCACCCACGTCCTGTTCGAGAGCACCGCGCTGTGGCGCGCGCAGTACAGCATCGAAGCCGCGCGGCCCACGGCGCAGGAAGCGCGGCTGCTGGGCGTGGACAGCGGCGCGCCGGTCTTCCACACCCTCATCGTGCACCTTGAAAACGGCGTGCCGCTGCAGTGCGAAGACCGCTAC
>JAYVBO010000349.1:0-3373 GCA_043750435.1 Betaproteobacteria bacterium
ACGATCGTCAGCGTGGCGCTGACGCTGCCGCTGCGGCCGTCCTCGAACTTCACGGCGGTTTCGATGAACTGCTCGGTCTTGCCGCCGTAAAGCGCGTCCACCAGCACCTGGTACTTGGTGTTGATGGTGCCGCGCTTGACCTTGCGGGTGCGCGTCATCTCGCCGTCGTCGGCGTCCAGTTCCTTGTGCAGCACCAGAAAGCGGCTGATCTGGCTGCCGGCCAGCAGGGCGTCGGCGGACAGGTCGGCGTTGACCTTCTCGACGCATTCGCGGATCAGTTCCAGCACCTCGGGCTTGGCCGCCAGGTCGGTGTAGCCGGCGTAGGGCAGGTTGCGCCGTTCGGCCCAGTTGCCGACCGCTTCGAAGTCGATGTTGACGAAGGCGCAGACCTTGTCGCGCTGGTCGCCGAAGGCCACGGCTTCTTTGACGAAGGGGAAGAACTTCAGCTTGTTCTCGACGTACTTGGGCGCGAACATGGCGCCGTCGAAGGCACCGCCTTGCGGGTCGTGCAGGCGGCCAACATCTTTGGCACGGTCGATGATCTTCAGGTGGCCACTGGCGTCCAGAAAGCCGGCGTCGCCGGTGTGGTACCAGCCGTCGGCCGTCAGCACCTCGGCCGTGGCGGCCGGGTTCTTGTAGTAGCCCTTGAGCAGCCCCGGGCTCTTGACCAGGATCTCGCCGTCGCTGGCGACCTTGATTTCCACGCCGCTGATTGGGATGCCCACGGTGTCGGCACGCGCTTCGTGGTCGGGCTGCAGGCAAACGAAAACCGCCGTCTCGGTCGACCCGTACAACTGCTTCAGGTTGATGCCGATGGCGCGGTAGAAGGTGAACAGGTCGGGGCCTATGGCTTCACCGGCCGTGTAGGCCACGCGCACGCGACTGAAGCCCAGGTTGTTGCGCAGCGGGCCGTAAATGCAAAGGTCGCCGACGGCGTAGGCCAGGCGCGGCAGCATGCCCACGGGATGGGCGCTCTGGGCCTTGCCCTTGGCAAGTCGTGCGTCCATCAGCGTCGGGCCCACGCGCTGGGCCAGGTCCATGAAGGTCTTGAACAGCCAGCGCTTGAAGCGGCCGGCGTCTTCCATGCGGATCATCACGCTGGTCAGCAGGCCTTCAAAAATGCGCGGCGGTGCGAAGTAATAGGTCGGCCCGATTTCCTTCAGGTCGATGGTGACGGTGGCCGCACTTTCGGGGCAGTTCACCACGTAGCCGCAGGCCAGCCACTGCGCGTAGCTGAAGATGTTCTGGCCTATCCAGGCCAGCGGCATGTAGGCCAGCACCTCTTCGCGCTCAGTCAATTGGTCGAAGGCCTGGCCGGCCACCGCGCGGTCCAGCAGCGTGGCGTGGCTGTGCACCACACCCTTGGGATTGCCGGTGGTGCCGCTGGTGAAGAACAGGGCGGCCACGTCGTCGGGCTGGCAGCGCGCCACCTCGGCGTCGAACAAGCGCGCGTTCGACGTGTCGTGCGCCTGGCCGGCCGCCACCAGGGCGTCCAGCGCTTCCAGGCCGGGTTCGGCATAGTTGCGCAAGCCGCGCGGGTCGTCGAACCAGATGCGGGCCAGCGCCGGGCCGCCGGCGGCACCCTGGGCGCACGCTCCGGCGCGCAGTTCCAGCATCTTGTCGACCTGCTCCTGGTCTTCGACGATGGCCCAACGGACTTCGGCGTTGTTGATGGGGAAGGCGTATTCAGCGGCGGCGGCGTCCTGGTACAGCGGCACCGGCACGGCGCCCAGGCTCTGCACGGCCAGCATGCAGGCGTACAGGCGCGGCCGGTTTTCGCCGACGATGATCACGTGGTCATCGCGCTGCAGGCCCGCCGCGTGCAGGCCGCAGGCCAGACGGCGCACCAGCAGGGCCAATTCGGCCCAGGTGGTGGTCTGCCAGATGCCGTAGACCTTCTCGCGCAGTGCCGGGGCCTGCGGGCGTTGAGCCGCGTGGTCGAGCATCAATCGGGGGAAGGTCGAAGGCACCGGTTAAGTCTCCTGCAGCGTTGCAGCCGATTCTGGGCAAGACTTTGACGCCATGTTGTCGTTCTGACGACAATCTGCGGGTTCGACCTCACAGGTCTTTCCCCTAGCGTTTTCTACCGACTTGCCATGGCCACAACCGGTTTCCCGTCAGCTTCGCGTGCCACTGCGGTGCCCAGCTCGCGCTCGCGCGGGGCTTTGGCCGAAGACCTGCCGCACGTGCCCTGGCTGGCCCAGCTGGACGCCGACGAGCGCGCGCGTGCGATGGCTGAGCTGCGCGTGGTGACGGTGGAACCCGGCGAACTGGTCTGCCGCGTGGGCCGCCCCGTGACCTACTGGTTCGGCGTTATCGACGGCCTGCTGAAGATGAGCAACGACGGCGTGGCGCACGGCCCTGGCGGCATGCCCATCACCTTCACCGGCGTGCCCTCGGGCGGCTGGTTCGGCGAAGGCACGGTGCTGAAGAACGAGGTCTACCGCTACAACATCCAGGCCTTGCGACCCAGTGTGGTGGCGGGCATCTCGGCCGAGACCTTTCACTGGCTGCTGGACCGCAGCATCGGCTTCAACCGCTTTGTCATGACGCAGCTCAACGAGCGGCTGAGCCAGTTCATTGCGGCGCGCGAGATCGACCGCTTGACCCACCCGGACGAACGTGTGGCGCGCAACCTGGCGGCGCTGTTCAATCCCGTGCTCTACCCCGGTGTGGGGGAGCTGCTGCGCATCACGCAGCAGGAATTGGGCTACCTGGTGGGCTTGTCACGCCAGCGCGTCAACGAGGCCTTGAAGGCGCTGGATGCGGCGGGGGTGATACGGATCGAGTACGGCGGTGTGCGCGTGCTCGACCTGGGCAGCCTGCGGCGTTACACCGCAGGCTGAGGTCGCAACTGACCGTCAGTTGACGATCAGGTCGCGCGTGCCCACCAGGCTGGCGGGCGTGACGCCCTGCAGCGTGGCCAGCGTGCGGAAGGCCGCACTGCCGCTGGGGCCGTCGATGTCGATCTGCACGGCGGTACCGCCGGCCACCGCCACGAAGCGAACCCAGCCGTCGGCCACGGCGTCACTGCCGGTGTAGTGCAGGTCGGCCAACAGCAGGCGCAGGTCGATGCGGTCTTGGCCGGCCACGAAGTCGGTGATGGTGTCACCGGCGTCTTTCATCGAGAAGTAGCCGTAGACGTTGTTGCCGCCGTTACCGGTCAGCATGTCGGCACCGCCGCCGCCCCAGATGTAGTCGTCGCCGGGCGTACCCACCAGGGTGTCCGCACGCGACGTGCCCATGATGGTCTTGTAGACCATCAGGCCCAGCACCACGGGGTCGTGGTCGGAAGCACGGTAGGGGTCAGCGGCGTAGGGGTCGGCCGGGCACAGGCCGCTGCAGGTGGTCAGCGGGGCCTTGAACTCGACGT
>JAYVBO010000350.1:0-3373 GCA_043750435.1 Betaproteobacteria bacterium
TCCAGGGCGCCCGTGCCGCAGGCAATCACCAGCCGACCGTCGGCGGTTGGCATGACCCCGCCAGGCGTCCCCGTGCCCCCAACGGCCTGGGCGCGCCACACCTTCACAGACTCACCCGCAATCTCGGCCGTGCAGCCCGGGAAAGGATCGAAGGCGCGCACGCGGCGGGCCAGCGTTTCGGCGGGCTGCGCCCAGTCGATGGCGGCTTCGCTCTTGGCAATCTTGTGGGCGTAGTTGACGCCCTCGGCCGGCTGCGGCACCGGGCACAGGGCGCCAAGCGCCAGTTGCGCCAGCGTTTGCAGCAGCAGGCGCGCACCCATGGCCGCCAGTCGGTCGTGCAGTTGGCCGGTGGTCTCGTCTGCAACGATGGCTGTGGACTCCACCAGCAGCATGTCGCCGGTATCCAGCCCGGCGTCCATCTGCATGATGGTGATGCCGGTGCGCGCATCACCCGCCTCGATGGCGCGGTGGATGGGCGCCGCCCCGCGCCAGCGTGGCAGCAAGGAGCCGTGGATATTCAGGCAGCCGTGGCGCGGCGTGCTCAACACCCAGGCCGGCAGGATCAGCCCGTAGGCCGCGACCACCAGCACGTCCAGGTCGGCCGCTTGCAAGGCGGCCTGTGCCGCCAGCGCGTCGTCGGGAAACTTGCCGTCCAGGCGCAGGCTGCGCGGCTGGACAACGGGGATGCCGCGCTGCACGGCCAGTTGCTTCACTGCCGAGGCCTGCAGCTTCAGGCCGCGACCGGCCGGGCGGTCGGGCTGGGTCAGCACCAGCGACACGGTGTAGCCGGCTTCGATGACCGCCGCCAGCGCCACCTGGGCGAACTCGGGCGTGCCTGCAAAGCCGATGCGCACGGCCTACCTGCCCCGCTCGTCGTCCCGCGTCTTCTTCAGCATCTTGGTGCGGATGCGGGTGCGCTTGAGCAGGCTCAGGTATTCGACGAAGACCTTACCGATCAGGTGGTCCATCTCGTGCTGCACGCAAACCGACGCCAGGTCTTCGGTTTCCATCTCGAAGGGCTGGCCTTCGCGGTTCAGCGCCCGCACGTGGACCTTGGCATGGCGTTCGACGCGGTCGTAGACCAGCGGCACCGACAGGCAGCCTTCCTCTGAGACGAGCATCTCGTCGCTGCGCCAGATCAGTTCGGGGTTGATCAGCACCACCGGGTGGTCGTGCTGCTCTGAGGTGTCCATCACGATGACGCGTTCATGCACATCCACCTGCGTGGCGGCCAGGCCCACGCCGTCGGACGCATACATGGTCTCGATCATGTCGTCGACCAGCTGCTGGATGCGTGCGTCGACGGCCGCCACCGTGCGGGCTACCGTGTGCAGGCGGGGATCGGGGTAACGCAGGATGGGCAGTTGGGCCATGGCGGGGTGGGCAGTGGGCGGTGATGGGGAGGCAGCGAAACAGCTCGCTACAGCTTGGAAGGTGCGCAACGGCAGGTGGTCGCGAAGGCCGGCGCAGAGGGCGCCCGAGGCGCAGGTTTCGTTGCGGCATCAAGGGTTTACAGGCAAAATCTGTGAAACCATATGAGCATTGTCGCCGCACGCTCCTGTCGTTTCCCGACTGGGGCTGAACGCCTTCCGTGAGGCGGTATTTTGGCATCCGCCACGGCATTGCACCCTGCCCCGGAGACACCCGCGTCATGACTATCCGCGTTCGCACCACCCGCGTTCGCAGCAGCCTGGGCCTGGCCCGGCTTGCGGCCACAGCCTGTATCGCGGTCAGCGCCCTGCCCAGTCTGGCACTGGCGCAAGCCCATCAGCCCAATTTCCCGATCACCCCCGCCATGCGCGACACCGCGCAGCGCACGGCACAGAACGGCGTGCCGCTGGCCGACTTGGTGGCCAACGCGCCCGACTCGCACACCGTGCAGCGCGGCGACACGCTGTGGGGCATCTCCACCTTGTTCCTGACCTCGGCCTGGCGCTGGCCTGAGCTGTGGGGCATGAACCTGGAGCAGATCCGCAACCCCCACCTGATCTACCCCGGCCAGGTGCTGGTGCTGGAAATGAAGGACGGCCGCGCCCGTCTGCGCATCGGTGGCAACAACGGCGAAGTGCCGACCAACACCGTGAAACTGTCGCCGCATACGCGCAGCCAGTTGCTGGACAACGGCGCCATTGCGTCCATCCCGCTGAACCTGATCGGCCCCTTCCTGAACGAAGCGGTGGTCTTCGACGACAACAACCTCGACGCCGCACCGCGCATCGTGGCCACGCAAGAAGGCCGCGTGATGGTGTCGCGCGGCGAAACCGCCTATGTGCGCGGCGACCTCGCCGGCGCGCGTGACTTCCGTCTATTCCGCGAACTGGTCCCCATGCGCGACCCGCTGACCGCCGAGGTGCTGGGCTTTGAAGGCCGCTACGTCGGCACCGCCGAATTCGTTCGCGCTGGCGAAGTGCAGAAAACGGCCAACGGCAAGGGCGTGGTCGTGCCCGACACCTTCCGCATCACCAGCACTCGCCTGGAAGCGGGCACCGGTGACCGCCTTTCACCGATGCCGCAGCAAGAACTGGTGTCCTACACGCCGCACCCGCCTGCCGGCGTGGTCGATGGCCGCATCGTCTCGGTCTACGGCGACGGCTTGAAGGCCGGGCAGAACCAGGTCGTGGCCATCAACAAGGGCACGCGCGACGGCATGGAACGCGGCCATGTGCTGGCCCTGTGGCGCGCCGGCGCCGAGGCCGTCGACAACACCGAAGGCCGCAAGGTGGCCATGCGCCTGCCCGATGAGCGCCACGGCCTGCTCTTCGTCTTCCGCACCTTCAGCCGCGTGTCCTACGCGCTGATCCTGACCGTACAGGAACCGGTACGCGCAGGCGACCGTTTTTCGCAGCCCTGAGGCCCGTTCGGCGGCGTTCAAGCTGAACGACTCCACGGCCCTGCGCGGTGCTGAACGACGCTGAGTTCGCCGCTTGGCTGCGGCTGCTGGAAACCCCCGGCCTGGGGCGCAGCGCCGCGCGCCGCCTGCTGGCGGCCTGTGGCTCACCCGAGGCCGTGCTGGCCACACCGGCCGCCACGCTGCGCGAGCTGGCCGGCGCAGCAGTGGCGCAGGCCCTGTCGACGCCACCGCCGCTGTACGCTGAACGCCTGGCGGCCGCACAGGCCTGGCGCGCGGCCTCGGCCGACCACCATGTGCTGATCCTGGGTGACCCAGCCTGGCCGCCCACGCTGCTGCAGACCGCCGATCCGCCACTGCTGCTGTATGTGCGTGGTGACCTGAGCGCGCTGTCGCGGCCCAGCCTGGCCATCGTCGGCAGCCGCCAAGCCACCGCCCAGGGCAAAGACAACGCGCGGGCCTTTGCGCAGGCGCTGGGCGAACAGGGCTACGTCGTGGTTTCAGGCTTGGCGCAAGGCATAGATG
>JAYVBO010000351.1:0-3365 GCA_043750435.1 Betaproteobacteria bacterium
GGCGCACTGCCCGGGCCCGTGGTGGCCCTGCGCGCCGACATGGACGCGCTGCCGGTGGCCGAACAGGTTGACATTCCGTTTGCGAGCAAGGCCACCGCACCGTGGAATGGCGAAACCGTGGGCGTGATGCACGCCTGCGGTCACGACTGCCACACCGCCATCCTGATGGGCGTGGCCCAGGTGCTGGCCGGCCTGCGTTCGCAACTGCGCGGCAGCATCAAATTCATCTTCCAGCCGGCCGAGGAAATGCCGCCCGAAGGCGAAGACGGCGGCGCCAAGATGATGATTGCCGAAGGGGCGCTGCAGAACCCGGTGCCGCAGGCCATCTTCGGCCTGCACGTCACCTCGCGCCTGTCGGTGGGTTTCATTGGCTACCGGCCGGGGCCCACCATGGCCAGCGCCGACTCGCTGAAGATCACCGTCAACGGCCGCCAGACCCACGGCGCCGCGCCCTGGCTGGGCGTCGACCCCATCGTCACGGCGGCGCAGGTCATCCTGGGTTTGCAGACGGTCGTCAGCCGCACACAAGACCTGACCCAGGAACCGGCCGTGGTCACGCTGGGCACCATACGCGGCGGGCTGCGCGACAACATCATCCCCGACAGCGTGGAGATGCGCGGCACCATCCGCACCTTCAGCGAAGCCATGCGCGACGACATCCACGAACGCGTGACGACGCTGGCCGAGTCCATCGCCAAGGGCTCGCGCGCCACCTGCCGGGTCTGCATCAACAAGAACTACCCGGTGACCATCAACGACCCGGCGCTGACCGAGGCCATGGTGCCCACGCTGCAGCGCGTGGCCGGCCCGACCACCGCCGATTCGGGCCTGCTGCTGGTGCCCAAGGTCACCGGTTCGGAAGACTTCAGCTTCTTCCAGCGCCTGGTGCCGGGGCTGTTCTTCTTCATCGGCGTGACGGCGCGCGGCGTGGACCCGGCGCAGGCGCCCAGCAACCACTCACCGCGTTTTGAAGTTGACGAAGACGGCCTGAAACTGGGCCTGCGGGCACTGGCCCACCTGAGCTGCGACTACCTGGAAGCGAACGCCTGAGGCTGCGCCTTCATGCCGCCATCTGGGCTGCCGGCTGCCGGGCCAGGCTGGTCTTGACCAGTGCCGCCACCAGCTGACTGGCCGTGACCACGCCGACCAGCCGTCGCTCGCTATCCACCACCGGCACGGGCAGATGGTCGGCGTCGGCCAGCATGGGCAGCAGGTCAACGAGCGGGGCGGTCTCGAACACCGTGCGCACGGCGGTGGTCATGATCTGACCGACCACCTCGTGTTTGTCGGAATGGCTGTTCGCGGTGCGGCGCAGGAAAGCGCGCAGGCGCGGGCGCAGCGTGGCGTGGTCGTCCAGGTTGGCGTGGTGCAGGAAGTCGGCCCGGCTGACCAGGCCGATGACGCGGCGCCAGGGGTCCAGCACCGGCAGCGCCTGCAAGTGGTGGCTGTGCAGCAACTGCCAGGCCGGCCCCAGTTCGGTGGCGAATTCCACCGCCAGCGTCGAGGCCGACATGATGTCGCCGCAGCGCACATCGCCCACCTGGCGCTTGAAGGCGTGCAACTCGGTCTGGCGCAGCAGGCGTTCCAGGTGGGCGGGGCTGATGTCCAGCACCTGGTTTTCCTGCTTCAGCGCGGCTTGCAGGTCTTCGGGCTGGTAGCCCATGGCGGCCACGCCCACGGGGGTTTGCGCGCCGCTGGGGCTGAGCTGCTGAGGCTGCGGATAGCGCCGCCCGGTGGCGTTGTTGTAGACCAGGGCCACAGCCAGGATCAGCAGGCTGTTCAGCGCCACCGGCACCAGCACAAAGCTGTAGCCGGCGGCCTGCACGGCGGGCCCGCCCAGCACGGCGGTCAAGGCCACCGCGCCGGCGGGCGGGTGCAGGCAGCGCAGCACGAACATGGCCGCGATGGCCAGGCAGATGGCGGCCCCGGCAGCTGCCACGCGGGCCGTGATCAGCTGCGAACAGCCCACGCCGATCAGCGCCGCCACCAAGTTGCCGCCGATGATGGACCAGGGTTGGGCCAGCGGGCTGGAAGGCACGGCAAACAGCAGCACCGCCGATGCGCCCATCGGCGCCATCAACCACAGCGCAGCCGCAGACGGCCCCAGCATCCAGGCGCTGATGCCGCCGCTCAGCGCAATGCCCAGCAGCGCGCCGACACAGGCCCGCAGCCTTTCGCGGGCGTCGGTGGCGGCGGGCGCGGGCCGAAAATGGCGCAGCCAGGCCAGCTGGCGTGAAGTGAAGTTCTGCATGGGTGGCGGTTGGGCGGGTGAACTGGGGCGATGATGGCGGCTTGTGTCAGCCCCACCACCGGAACCCCATATGAAGCTTCAGAACCAAGTCTGCATCGTCACCGGCGCCGCCAGCGGCATCGGCCGTGAAATCGCCATGACCTACGCCCGCGAGGGCGGCAAGGTCGTCATCGCGGACCTGTCGAAAGCCGCTGCCCAGGTGGTGGTCGATGACATCGTGAAGGCTGGCGGCACGGCCATGGCTGTGGCCATGGATGTGACCAGCGAAGAGCAGGTCAACGCCGCCGTGGCCGAGGTGGTGGCGGCCTGGGGCACGGTGCACGTGCTGGTCAGCAATGCCGGCATCCAGATCGTTCACGCCGTTGAAGACTTCCCCTACAGCGAGTGGAAGAAGATGTTGGCCATTCACCTGGACGGCGCCTTCCTGACCACCAAGGCCGTCATCCCGCACATGAAGCAGCTGGTGAACGGCAAGCCGCAGGGCGGCAGCATCGTCTACATGGGCAGCGTGCACAGCAAGGAAGCGTCGCTGCTGAAGTCGGCCTACATCACGGCCAAGCACGGCCTGATCGGCCTGTGCAAGGCGGTGGCCAAGGAAGGCGGCGAGTTCGCCATCCGCGCCAACGTGGTCTGCCCAGGCTTCGTGCGCACGCCGCTGGTCGACAAGCAAATCCCCGAACAGGCGCAGGCCCTGGGCATCAGCGAAGAAGACGTCATCAAGAAGGTGATGCTGAAGAACACGGTGGACGGTGAATTCACCACCGTGCAGGACGTGGCCGAAGTGGCGCTGCTCTTCGCCAGCTTCAACAGCGCGGCGCTCACAGGCCAGAGCCTGGTGGTCAGCCACGGCTGGTTCATGCAGTAGGCTGGCGCCGTTGCCGACGCCAAGGCGCGCGCGGTCATTTCAAGGTCAGGACCTCCCATGCACCCCATGAGGTCTGCCTCGGCGTACAACCTCAGCGCCTGGCGTTCGTGTTTTCGGGCCCTGCTGGTGCTGTGGTGCACGGCCGCCGCCAGCCAGAGCCCGGCGCCGCAAGCGAGCGCGCCACAGTCGAACGCGCCGCCCAAGTCGATCACGGTCGTGACGGACGACAACTATCCGCCTTTCGTCTTT
>JAYVBO010000352.1:0-3361 GCA_043750435.1 Betaproteobacteria bacterium
CCACTGGCGCGTTTGCTGGAAGGTCGCACGGCCTGGGTCACGGGTTTGCGCCGCGACCAGTCGGGCGCCCGCGCCGAGGTGTCCTTCGAGGCCATCGACGAGAACGGTCGCACGAAATACAGCCCGTTGGCCGACTGGAGCCAGGCGGACGTCTGGCACCATGTTGCCGTCAGACAGGTGCCCTACAACCCGCTGCACGACGCCTTCTTCCCCAGCATCGGCTGTGCCCCCTGCACCCGCGCCGTGGCCTTGGGTGAAGACTTCCGCGCCGGCCGCTGGTGGTGGGAAAACGAAGACGCCAAGGAATGCGGCTTGCATGCCAGCAACATCAGCAGCAGCGCCGCCAAGGAAACGACCGCATGAACGCCCCGACCACCATCGAACGCTTGCTGCCGGGCCTGGACCATGCCCACCTGGACGGGCTGGAAGAAGAAGCCATCTTCATCCTGCGCGAAGTGGCCGCCACGTTCGAGCGGCCGGCCCTGCTGTTCAGCGGCGGCAAAGACTCTTGCGTCGTGCTGCGCCTGGCCGAGAAGGCCTTCAAGAACCACGTCAGCGGTCAGACCTTCAGCGGCCAGCTGCCCTTCCCGCTGCTGCACGTTGACACCGGCCACAACTTCCCCGAAGTCATCAAATTCCGCGACCGCCGCGTGGCTGAAATGGGTGAACGCCTGGTGGTCGGCAGCGTGGAAGACAGCATCCGGCGCGGCACCGTGCGCCTGGCCCATGAACTGGAAAGCCGCAACGGCCACCAGACCGTGGCGCTGCTGGAAGCCATCGAGGAAAACCGCTACGACTGCCTGATCGGCGGCGCCCGGCGCGACGAAGAAAAAGCCCGCGCGAAAGAGCGCATCTTCAGCCACCGCGACAGCTTCGGCCAATGGCAGCCGAAGGAACAGCGCCCCGAACTGTGGACGCTGTTCAACACCCGCATTCACCCCGGCGAACACTTCCGCGCCTTCCCCATCAGCAACTGGACCGAACTGGACGTGTGGCTCTACCTGGCCCGCGAAGGCATCCCCCTGCCCGGCCTGTACTACAGCCACGACCGCGACGTGGTGCGCCGCAAAGGCCTGCTGGTGCCGGTGACGGCGGTGACGCCGCCGCAGGCCGGCGAGGTGGTGGAAACCGTGCCGGTGCGCTTTCGCACGGTGGGCGACATGACCTGCACCTGCCCGGTGGAAAGCGGCGCCCTGACGGCCGTGGACATCGTGGCCGAAACCCTGACCGTGACGGTCAGCGAACGCGGCGCCACCCGCATGGACGACCGCAGTTCCGAAGCATCGATGGAACGGCGCAAGAAGGAAGGGTATTTCTGATGTCTGCTCAAACGCAAGCCACGCCCGGCACCACGCCAGCTGCGCCCGTGCTGGCCCACCGCCCCGCCCTGCGCTTCCTGACGGCCGGCAGCGTGGATGACGGCAAGAGCACGCTCATCGGCCGCCTGCTCTACGACAGCCGCGCCATCCTGGCTGACCAGTTGGACAACCTGCAGGCGCGCGCTGCCAAAGGCGCCGGTGCGCCGCGCGCTGAGGGTGGGCCCGACTTCGACCTGAGCCTGCTGACCGATGGCCTGGAGGCCGAGCGCGAACAGGGCATCACCATCGACGTGGCCTACCGCTACTTCGCCACGCCGGCGCGCAAATTCATCATCGCCGACGCCCCGGGCCACGAGCAGTACACGCGCAACATGGTCACCGCCGCCGCCGGCAGCGACGCTGCCGTGGTGCTGGTCGACATCACCAAGCTCGACTGCAGCGTGCGCCCGGTGGTGCTGCTGGCGCAGACGCGGCGCCACACGCTGCTGGCGCAACTGCTGCGCGTGCCCAGCGTCGTGTTCGCCGTCAACAAGCTGGACGCCGTCGCCGACCCCGGCCCGGCCTTCGCGGCGGTGTCGGCAGCACTGGCTGCCTTCGCCGCCGAAGCGGGCTTGACGGTGGCCGGCACGGTGCCCGTGTCGGCCCTGCGCGGCGACAACGTCACCAAGCCGCTGGACGTGCCCTGGTACAGCGGCCCGTCATTGCTGCAGCTGCTGGAACAACTGCCGACGACGGCTGAACTGAACACCGGCGCCTTCAGCCTGCCGGTGCAGTACGTGGCCCGCCAGGGCAGCGGCACCGGTGAACAGCCGCGCGTACTGTGGGGCCGCATCAATCAGGGCGCGCTGCGCGTGGGCGATGCTTTGCAGGTCTTCCCCAGCGGCGAACGCGCCGTTGTGGCGGCGCTGCGCCGTGCTGGCGAAGTGGTCAGCGAGGCCAGTGCCGGGCAATCGGCCGGCGTGGTGCTGGACCGTCAGCTGGACGTCTCACGCGGCGACTGGCTGGCCACGCCCGACACCCTGCAGCCGGTGCGCCGCTTCACCGCCACCCTGGCCTGGTTGGACACCGAAGCCGCCACGCCGGGCCGCAAATACCTGGTGCGCCACGGCAACCGCTGGGTGCAGGCCCGGCTGCTGCGCATCGTGGACAGGCTGGACATCCACACCCTGCAGCCGCAGGCGGCCGACAAGCTGGCCGTCAATGAAATCGGCGACGTCGAATTCGAGCTGCAGCAGCCGCTGCCGCTGGCGCCCTACGCCAGCAACCGCATCGGCGGTGCGCTGATCGTGGTTGACGCCGCCAGCCACCGCACCAGCGGCGCCTTGCTGGTGCGGGCCGCAGGAGCCGGCTGATGGCGGCGCTGGGCCAGGTCGTGTTCATCGGCGCCGGGCCGGGTGCGGCCGACTTGATCACCGTACGTGGCGCGCGCCGCCTGGCGCAGGCCGACGTGGTGCTGTTCGACGCCCTGACCGACCCCGCGCTGCGCGAGTTGGCGCCGCAGGCGAAGTGGCTGGACGTCGGCAAGCGCGGCTTTTGCGATTCCACCGGCCAGACCACCATCGACGCCATGCTGGTGCACTGGGCGCAACGCGTGCCGAACGTGGTGCGTCTGAAGGGCGGCGACCCCAGCGTCTTCGGTCGGCTGGAGGAAGAACTGCAAGCCCTGGCCGCTGCCGGCGTGGCCTGCGAAGTGGTGCCCGGCGTGACAGCCGCCATCGCCGCCGCCGCCGACACCCAGCGCCCGCTGACGCGCCGCGGCAGCGGCCGCAGCGTGAGCCTGAGCACGGCCATGACGCGCAGCGGCAGCTTGCACGCCCACCCGCAAGCCGGCCAGCGCGCCGACACCGAGGTTTTCTACATGGCGGGCCGCCAACTGGCCGCGCTGGGCCGCAGCCTGCGTGCCGCCGGCTGGCCGCTGGACACGCCGGTGTGCGTGGTCTCGCGCGCCGGCTGGCCCGACCGCTTGTCCAGCGACCACGCGGTGGCCGAACTGGGCGCAGCGGCGCTGCTGCACGCCGGCCGGCCGACCGTTGTCACCGTTG
>JAYVBO010000353.1:0-17060 GCA_043750435.1 Betaproteobacteria bacterium
CCATTGCAGGCGGCGCCTTCAGGCGGTTTGGGGGGGGCTTCGGGGCGCAGCAAGATCACGCGCGCCGAAAAGTCTTGTGGCATGAGCCCCACAGTCTGCGCGGGCCGGGGCTCGGGATGTCAGCAAAACAGCAGGGTGGAAGGCGTCCAATTGCTGGCGATGCTCAGGCGCATCGCGGTGCTAAAGTCCCGCACCAACGAAGTTTCGGTCCTTCCCGTCCCCTTGCCAAAGAGCTTCTTGAAGCAAGGCGGGTCGCTAGTCCGCCAACCGGTTTAGCCGGGGCCGCGGAAGGTTGATCAACCCATCAGAGCACCGGCAGACCCGGGGCGAAAGGTGAGCGAAAGATGATGCAGCAATCCAGGTCGACGTCCTACCTGTTCGGGGGCAATGCCCCTTATGTTGAAGAGTTGTACGAGGCCTACCTCGACAACCCTGGCAGCGTGCCTGAAACCTGGCGCGTCTACTTCGACAACCTTCAGCACGTGCCCGCCACCGATGGCAGCGACGCACGCGACGTGGCCCATGCGCCGGTGGTCGAATCCTTCGCCCAGCGCGCCAAGGCCAATGCCTTCGCGCTGAAGGCCAGCGAGGCCGACCTGGCCGTTGCCCGCAAACAGGTTCACGTTCAGAGTCTGATTGCCGCCTACCGATTCATGGGCAGCCGCTGGGCCGATCTGGACCCGCTGAAGCGCACCGAGCGCCCCAAGATTCCTGAGCTGGAACCGACGTTCTACGACTTGACCGAGTCGGACATGGACATCACCTTCTCGGCGGTCAACACCTATTTCAGCAAGTCCGAACACACCAGCCTGCGTGAAATTCTGCAGGCCCTGCGCGAGACCTACTGCGGCACTATCGGCGCCGAGTTCATGCACTGCACCGACCCGGTGGAAAAGCGCTGGTGGCAAGAGGCGCTGGAGTCGCGCCGCAGCAAGCCCACCTTTACGGCAGCCGAGAAGATCCACATCCTGGACCGCCTGACGGCCAGCGAAGGCCTGGAACGCTATCTGCACACCAAGTACGTGGGTCAGAAGCGCTTCAGCCTGGAAGGCGGCGAAAGCTTCATCGCCAGCATGGACGAAGTGGTGCAACGCGCCGGTTCTTCGGGCGTGCAGGAAATCGTCATCGGCATGGCCCACCGCGGTCGTTTGAACGTGCTGGTGAACACCCTGGGCAAGATGCCGGCGGATCTGTTCGCCGAGTTCGACCACACCGCGCCTGAGCAACTGCCGTCGGGCGACGTGAAGTACCACCAGGGCTTCAGCAGCGACATCACCACGCCGGGCGGGCCTGTACACCTGAGCCTGGCTTTCAACCCCAGCCACCTGGAGATCGTCAACCCGGTGGTCGAAGGCTCGGTCAAGGCGCGCATGGACCGCCGTGGCGACAAGATCGGCTCGCAGGTGCTGCCGGTGCTGGTGCACGGCGACGCGGCCTTTGCCGGCCAGGGCGTCGTCATGGAAACCCTGGCGCTGGCCCAGACTCGCGGCTACTACACCGGCGGCACGGTGCACCTGGTGGTGAACAACCAGATCGGCTTCACCACCAGCGACCCGCGCGACACGCGCAGCACGCTGTATTGCACCGACGTGGTCAAGATGATCGAAGCGCCGGTGCTGCACGTGAACGGCGACGATCCCGAAGCCGTGGTCTGGTGCACCCAGCTGGCGATGGACTACCGCAAGCAGTTCAACAAGGACGTGGTGCTGGACATCGTCTGCTTCCGCAAGCTGGGCCACAACGAGCAGGACACGCCCAGCCTGACGCAGCCGCTGATGTACAAGACCATTGCCAAGCACCCGGGCACGCGCCGGCTCTACGGCGACAAGCTGGTGGCCCAGGGTGTGCTGCCCGAGTCCGGCCCCGACGACATGGTGAAAGCCTTCCGTTCAGCCATGGACGAAGGCCGTCACACCATCGACCCCGTGCTGACCAACTTCAAGAGCAAGTACGCGGTGGACTGGGCGCCCTTCCTGGGCAAGAAGTGGACGGACGCTGCCGACACCGCGCTGCCGCTGGCCGAGGTCAAACGCCTGAGCGAGCGCCTGACCACCGTGCCGCCGAAGTTCACCGTGCACCCGCTGGTGGCCAAGGTGCTGGCCGACCGCGCCGCGATGGGCCGCGGTGAAATCAACGTCGACTGGGGCATGGGCGAAACGATGGCCTACGCCTCGCTGGTGGCCAGCGGCTATGCCGTGCGCCTGTCCGGCGAAGATTGTGGCCGCGGCACCTTCACGCACCGCCACGCCGTGCTGCACGATCAGAACCGCGAAAAGTGGGACACCGGCACCTACATCCCGCTGGAAAACGTGGCCGACGGTCAGGCGCCTTTTGTCGTCATCGACTCGCTGCTGTCCGAAGAAGCGGTGCTCGGCTTTGAGTACGGCTACAGCAGCGCCGAGCCGAACACGCTGACCATCTGGGAAGCCCAGTTTGGCGACTTCGTCAACGGCGCGCAGGTTGTCATCGACCAGTTCATCGCCAGCGGCGAAGTCAAGTGGGGCCGTGTCAACGGCCTGACGCTGATGCTGCCGCACGGCTATGAAGGGCAGGGTCCGGAACACAGCAGCGCGCGCCTGGAGCGCTTCATGCAGTTGGCCGCCGACAACAACATGCAGATCGTGCAACCCACGTCGGCCAGCCAGATCTTCCACCTGCTGCGCCGGCAGATGGTGCGCCAGTTCCGCAAGCCGCTGATCATCTTCACGCCCAAGAGCCTGCTGCGCGCGAAAGACGCCACCAGCCCGCTCACCGAATTCACCAAGGGTGAATTCAAGACCGTCATCGGCCCGGCCCGCAGCGAAGTCGAAGGCGACAAGGTCAAGCGCGTGATCTGCTGTTCGGGCAAGGTGGCCTACGACCTGATCAAGAAGCGCGACGAGAAGAAGGCCTGGGACGTGGCCATCGTGCGCGTCGAACAGCTCTATCCCTTCCCGCACAAAGCTTTCGCGGCCGAGATGAAGCGCTTCCCCAATGCCACCGACGTGGTCTGGTGTCAGGACGAACCGCAGAACCAGGGCGCCTGGTTCTTCGTGCAGCACTATGTGCACGAAAACATGCTGGAAGGGCAGAAGCTGGGCTATGCCGGCCGGCCCGCATCGGCGTCACCTGCCGTCGGCTATTCCCATCTGCACCAAGAGCAACAGAAGGCCCTGCTGGACCAGGCTTTCGCCAAGCTCAAGGGCTTCGTGCTGACCAAGTAAGTCGCGCTGCAGACAACCGAAATCGAACAAAGAGATAGACCATGTCAATTGTTGAAGTGAAGGTTCCGCAACTGTCGGAATCCGTGGCCGAAGCCACCCTGCTGGTTTGGAAGAAGAAGCCCGGCGATGCCGTGGCTATCGACGAAATCCTGGTTGAAATCGAGACCGACAAGGTGGTGCTGGAAGTGCCTGCACCGGCGGCCGGCGTGATGGCCGAATTCCTGGTGGCCGATGGCGCCACGGTGGCGGCCGAGCAGGTCATCGCCAAGATCGACACCGAAGGCAAGGCCAGCGCTGCGGCGCCAGCTGCTGCACCCGTCGCTGCGGTTTCCGCAGCCGCCGCCACCGTTGCCGTCAGCAAGGGCGACATCGCCATGCCGGCCGCTGCCAAGCTGATGGCCGACAACAGCCTGGCCAGCGGCTCGGTGCCCGGCACCGGCAAGGACGGCCGCGTGACCAAGGGCGATGTGCTGGCCGCCATGGCGGCCCAAGCACCCGCTGCCAAGGCTGCGCCGGCCCCCGCGCCGGCTGCTGCCAAGCTGCTGCCGGCGGTGGCCGCGCCGGCGCTGACCAGTTCGCTGGGCGACCGCCCCGAGCAGCGCGTGCCGATGTCGCGCCTGCGTGCCCGCATTGCCGAACGCCTGGTCCAGTCGCAGTCCACCAACGCCATCCTGACCACCTTCAATGAGGTGAACATGGCCCCGGTGATGGAGATGCGCAAGCGCTTCCAGGAACGCTTCGAGAAGGAACACGGCGTGAAGCTGGGCTTCATGAGCTTCTTCGTCAAGGCGGCCGTGGCGGCGTTGAAGAAGTACCCCATCATCAACGCCAGCGTCGACGGCAACGACATCGTTTATCACGGCTACTTCGACATCGGCATCGCTGTCGGTTCGCCGCGCGGCCTGGTGGTGCCCGTCATCCGCAATGCCGACCAGATGAGCTTTGCCGACATCGAGAAGAAGATCGCCGAGTTCGGCCAGAAGGCCAAGGACGGCAAGCTGGGCATGGACGACCTGACCGGCGGCACCTTCAGCATCAGCAACGGCGGTACTTTTGGTTCGATGCTGTCGACGCCCATCATCAACCCGCCGCAATCGGCCATCCTGGGTGTACACGCCACCAAGGACCGCGCCGTGGTCGAGAACGGGCAAGTCGTTGTTCGCCCGATCAATTACCTGGCGATGAGCTACGACCACCGCATCATCGACGGCCGCGAAGCCGTGCTGGGCCTGGTGACGATGAAGGAAGCGCTGGAAGACCCGTCGCGCCTCTTGTTCGACATCTGAGGCGAACGACATGAGCAAGAACTTCGATGTCATCGTCATCGGCGGGGGCCCTGGCGGCTACATCGCCGCCATCCGCGCCGCGCAACTCGGCTTCCAGGTCGCCTGCATCGACGAATGGAAAAACGACAAGGGCGGCCCGGCACCGGGCGGTACCTGCACCAACGTCGGCTGCATCCCCAGCAAGGCGCTGCTGCAGTCCAGCGAGCACTTCGAGCACGCGGGCCACGCCTTTGCCGATCACGGGATCAGCTTGAAAGAGCTCTCGATCGACGTGGCCAAGATGGTGGCCCGCAAGGACACCGTCGTGAAGCAGAACAACGACGGCATCCTTTACCTGTTCAAGAAGAACAAGGTCAGCTTCTTCCACGGCCGCGGCGCCTTTGCCAAAGCGGTGGACGGCGGCTATGAAGTCACTGTCGGCGCCGAGACGCTCGTGGGCAAGAACGTCATCGTGGCCACCGGCTCCAACGCCCGCGCGCTGGCCGATACGCCCTTCGACGAAGTCAACGTCCTCAGCAACGACGGCGCCCTGAAGCTGGGTGCGGTGCCCAAGAAACTGGGCGTCATCGGCTCGGGCGTCATCGGCCTGGAAATGGGTTCGGTCTGGCGCCGCCTGGGTGCTGAAGTCACGGTGCTGGAAGGCCTGCCGACCTTCCTGGGCGCGGTGGACGAACAGATCGCCAAGGAAGCGCACAAGGCCTTCACCAAGCAGGGCTTGAAGATCGAACTGGGCGTGAAGGTCGGCGCCATCAAGAACGCCAAGAAGGGCGTCACGGTCGCCTATGTCAACGCCAAGGGCGAGGCGCAGGAACTGGCGGTGGACAAGCTCATCGTCAGCATCGGCCGCGTGCCCAACACCATCGGCTTGAACGCCGACGTGGTGGGCCTGAAGCTGGACGAGCGCGGTGCCGTCGTCGTCAACGACGAATGCCAGACTAACCTGCCCGGCGTGTGGGCGGTGGGCGACGTGGTGCGTGGGCCGATGCTCGCGCACAAGGCCGAAGAAGAAGGCGTGGCCGTGGCCGAGCGCATTGCCGGTCAGCACGGGCATGTCAACTTCAACACCATACCGTGGGTCATCTACACCAGCCCCGAGATTGCCTGGGTGGGCCAGACCGAACAGCAATTGAAGGCTTCCGGTCGCGCCTACAAGGCCGGCACCTTCCCCTTCATGGCCAACGGCCGGGCGCGCGCTTTGGGCGACACCACCGGCATGGTCAAGATGCTGGCTGATGCCGCCACCGACGAGATCCTGGGCGTGCACATCGTCGGCCCGATGGCCAGCGAATTGATTGCCGAGTGCGTGGTGGCGATGGAATTCCGCGCCAGCAGCGAAGACCTGGCGCGCATCTGCCACGCCCACCCGTCACTCAGCGAAGCGACCAAGGAAGCGGCCTTGGCCGTCGACAAGCGCACCTTGAATTTCTGACGCGTGTCGGTTCGCGAGCTGTACCAAGCCACGCTCCTGGAGCGTGGCTATCAAAGCGATGCTGCGCAGTTGGGCGCCGTCGCTGCGCTGGAGCGTTGCGAGCACGAATGGGCGGACTACAAGGCGCGGCGTAGCAATGCGTTGACCAAGCTGATCAGCCGCCCGCCCATTCCGCGCGGTGTCTACATGTACGGCGGCGTGGGGCGCGGCAAAAGCTTCCTGATGGACTGCTTTTTCCAGGCCGTGCCGCTGACCCGCAAGACGCGCCTGCACTTCCATGAATTCATGCGCGAGGTCCACCGTGAACTGCAGGACCTGAAGGGCACGGTTGATCCGCTGGACGAATTGGGCCGGCGCATCGCACGGCGCTTTCGGCTGATCTGCTTCGACGAGTTTCACGTGTCGGACGTCACCGACGCGATGATCCTGCACCGCCTGCTGGACTCGCTGTTCGCTAACCGCGTGAGCATCGTCACCACCTCGAATTTCCATCCTGACTGGCTGTATCCGAACGGCTTGCACCGTGACCGCATCCTGCCGGCCATCGCCTTGCTGAAGAGCAAGCTTGAAGTGATCAACGTCGACGCCGGCACCGACTACCGGCAGCAGACGCTGGCACAGATCAACATGCTGCACTGCCCGCTGGGGCCCGATGCCGACGCGGCGATGGCCTTGGCCTTCACGCAGCTGGCCGAGGCCCGCGACGAAGACCCGGTGATGCAGATTGAACACCGCAGCCTGCCGGCCTTGCGCCGCGCTGGCGGTGTGGTGTGGTTCGATTTCAAGACCCTGTGCGGCGGTCCGCGTTCGCAGAACGACTACCTGGAGATTGCCTCGCGCTTCCACACCGTGCTGCTGTCTAACGTGCCGCAAATGCCGCCGCGCCTGGCCAGTGAAGCGCGCCGTTTCACCTGGCTGGTGGACGTGCTCTACGACCGCCGCGTCAAGCTGGTGATGTCGTGCGCCGTGCCGCCAGAAGCGCTCTACACGGAAGGCCCGCTGGCGCACGAATTCCCGCGCACGGTGTCGCGGCTGCGCGAAATGCAGTCAGCGGAATTCCTGGCGCTGGCTCGGCGCGATGTCGATACGTCGTTGACCTGAAGCTGCCCATGCGCCGTGCTCTGGTCTTGTGGACGCTTATGTTGCCGCTGCTGGCCTGGGCGCAGGACAACGAACGCGAGCGGCTGGCTGCGCAGCGGCAAGCATTGGTCGAGCGCTATGCCGCAGAAGAACGCGCCTGCCGCGAACGCTTTGTTGTCTCGTCCTGCGTCGACGCCCTGCGCGAGCGGCGCCGTGTGGCGCTGGCGCCGTTGCGCGAACGCGAACTGGCATTGGAAGATGCCCAGCGCCAGCAGCGAGCCCTGAGCCGCCAAGCGGCGCAGCAGCTTCGGGCGCTGCCCGCATCTGCTGCTGGCTTGAAGGTGGGCGCGGAGCCCGACGGCGCACCTGCAGGGCGTTAGCCGCCCTGCTCAGCGGACCGCGTCCCGGGCCGCTTGCCGGTTCAACGCAGCGGGTCGATGCGCACCAGTGCCAGCGACAAGTTGTCGCCACCGCCCCGGGCACGTTGGCGGGCCTTGGTGATCAGCATCTCGCTGGCCTCGCGAGGCGGCAGGGCGTGCAAGATGGCGCCAATTTCCTTGGGCGTGAAGTAATGCCACAGGCCGTCGCTGCAGGCCAGCATGGTGTCGCCGAATTCCAGATGCTCGATGTGCCACAGCGTCACCGGCGGGTCGGAATGGGTGCCCAGGCAACCGGTCAGCAAATTGGACTGCGGGTGCGTATTGGCCTGCTCTTCGGTGATCTTGCCTTCGTCGACCAGTCGCTGCACAAAGGAATGGTCGATGGTGCGGCGCATCATCTCAGCACCGCGGTAGTGGTAGACGCGCGAATCGCCGGCGTGCACCACGTCGCAGCTGAGGGTCGGCGTCACGCAAAACGCGGCGGCCGTGGCGTGCGGCTCTTCTTCTGAGGTGATGGCCGTCAGCTTGATCATCAAATGCGATTCCAGCACCAACTGGCGCAGCATCTCGGCGGTGTCGTCTTGTGCCGGCATATAGCGCTCGTAGATCTGGCGGCCGGTCAGCAGCACCTGATCGGCAGCCTTGCGCCCCCCGCTTTTGCCGCCCATGCCGTCAGCCACCATGGCCAGCACCGAGCCCTTGGCGCGCTGGTGGCCGATGATTTCGACCTGGTCTTGCTGGTACGCTCGGTCACCCCGGTGCAGACCGGTTGCCGCACTGATTCGAAAGGGTTGGGTGAGGACAGCTGACATGTCACGGAATATAAACCGACCCCCTATCTTGAAGTCGTGCCGCATTGGACGAGAACCTCCATTCCCCGCAGCGTCGCCTGATCGAGTTGCGCATGGAGCATGCGGATCTGGACGACCTGATCGACCGCCACCCCGCCGACTCGCCGGGTGACGACTTGCTGTTGCGCCGCCTGAAAAAGCGCCGGCTGCTGCTGCGCGACCAGATGACGCGGCTCGAAACCGAACTTGACCCGCCCGGACCCGCGTGACCGACGAAGCTGTGTCAGGTGAACTCGCGGCGGCCGTCGCGCAGGCCTTTTCCGACGACGGCCCGCTGGCCCGCAGCGAGGCCGGCTTCAACCCGCGTCCGCAACAAGACCTGCTGGCCCGTCACATCGCGCTGGCGGTTGAAGGCCGTGCAACGCTGGTGGCCGAGGCCGGCACCGGTGTCGGCAAGACCTTCGCTTATCTGGTGCCGCTGCTGCTGTCGGGACGGCGCGCGCTGGTCAGCACGGCCACCAAAAGTCTGCAGGACCAATTGTTCCTGCGCGACCTGCCGCGCCTGGCGCAGACGCTGAATGTGCCCGTGCGCATGGCCCTGCTGAAAGGCCGCGCCAGCTATTTGTGCCGGCAGCGGCTGACCGAGGCGCAGACCTCGGGGCAGATGCCCGACCGCTACGCTACGCGCGCGCTGAACCGCGTCAGCCTTTGGGCGCAAAGCACACGCAGCGGCGACATGGCCGAGGTCGAGGGCTTGGATGAACGCTCGCCGGTGATCCCGCTGGTCACCTCGACCCGCGACAACTGCCTGGGCACCGAATGCCCCGAACACCGCAATTGCCACGTCATGCAGGCCCGGCGCGAGGCCATGGCGGCCGACCTGGTGGTCGTCAACCACCATCTGTTCTTCGCAGACCTGACCTTGCGCGACAGCGGTGTGGCCGAACTGTTGCCCACGGTCGACATCGCGGTTTTCGACGAGGCGCATCAGTTGGTCGAAGCCGGCGTGCAGTTCCTGGGCACCTTGTTGTCCACCGGCCAGGCCATCGAGGTGGCGCGCGACGTGTTGGCGGCCGGCCTGCAGCACGCACGCGGCCTGGAACCCTGGGCCGACTTGCAGGCCGGCATCGACGTGGCCGCGCGCGAATTGCGCCTCTCGGCGGCTGGCAGCATCCGCGAAGTGCGCGCCATGCTGAAGCTGCGTTGGGAAGAGCGCGCCGAGGCCTTGTCGCAGCCCCTGCAAGACCTGGCCGACGCCTGCCGGGCCGCCGCCGAAGCGCTGGCCCGCGTCAGCGAAGCGGCTCCCGATTTCGCCAAGCTGGAGCAGCGCTGCCGCGCCTTGGTCACGCTGGCCCATCGCTTCGCCGGCGAGGCCTCGCCCGACCATGTGCGCTGGATAGACCTGACGCCGCAGCAGGCCCGTTTGGTGGAGTCGCCTTTGGACATCCGCGAGATGCTGACGCAGCAGCGTGAGGCCTCGCCCAAGGCCTGGATCTTCACCTCGGCCACACTGGGCGACGACGAAGCGCTGTCGTGGTTCACCGCCAGCACGGGTCTGGAAGACGCCAGCCGCCTGCGCGTGGGCAGCCCTTTCGACTACCCCGCCAACGCCCGCGTGTGGGTGCCGCCGCGCATGCCGCTGCCCAATGCCCAGGGGCACCCTGCGGCGGTTGGCGCCCTGGCGGCGCGTTGCGCCATCGCCCTGGGTGGCCGCACCTTTGTGCTGACCACCACGCTGCGCGTGCTGCCGCTGGTGGCGCAGGCCATCCACGACGAAGCCGCTGCGCAGGGCCGTGAACTGGTGGTGCTGGTGCAGGGTAGCGAGCCACGGCGCGCGCTGCTGCAGCGCTACGGCGACGGCCGCGGCTGTGTGCTGGTCGGCTCGCAAAGTTTCTGGGAAGGCATCGACATGCCAGGCGACGCACTGCAGTGCGTGCTGATCGACAAGCTGCCTTTCCCGCCGCCCAACGACCCGCTGGTGGAGGCCCGCGTGCGCCAATTGCGCGAGCAGGGCCGCAATCCCTTCGAAGACTATTTCGTGGCCGAAGCCGCAATCTCGCTGAAGCAGGGCGCCGGGCGCTTGATACGCACCGAAACCGACCGGGGCCTGCTGGTGGTTTGCGATCCGCGCATGCGTCAGATGGGCTACGGCCGGCGCCTGCTGGCGGCGCTACCGGCCATGGGCGTGATCAACGACGAGGCCGAGGCCTTGGACTGGCTCTCGGCGCTGGCGTCAGAACACTGACGCGCCGGCGATCACCAGAACTTCCACCACGGCTTGATCTGCGCGGCCGTGCCGGCGGTAAGGAAGCTGCTCTTGGGGAAGTTCTTGCGCAACACGCGGTCGGCATCGTCACGCAACTGCGGCAGGCCCAGCTTGTCGTAGCTCTGCACCATGATGATCAGCGCCTGCTCGACGGCCGGTGACTGCTGGAATTCGGTCACGGTCTGCTGAGCCCGTGCGGCGGCGGCCACATAGGCGCCGCGGCGGTAGTAATAGCCCGCCACATGCACTTCGTACTGGGCCAGCGAGTTCACGATGAAGCCCATGCGCTGGCGCGCGTCGGGCGTGTAGCGCGACTGCGGGAACTGGTCCGACAACTGCTTGAAGGCCTGGAAGGAATCGCGTGCGGCACGCTGGTCGCGTTCAGACAGGTCCTGGCCGAACAGATTGCCCAGCAAGCCCAGGTTGTCGTTGAAATTGATCATGCCCTTCAGGAACAGGGCGTAGTCGAAGGCCGGGCTGGACGGGTTGAGCTTGATGAATCGGTCGATGGTTGTGATGGCCGTCGTGCGCTCGCCGCTGCGCCAATTGGCATAGGCCATGTCCAGTAGCGCTTGCTGCGCCAGCAGCGAACCGGCGGCCAAGCCCTCAACGCGCTCCAGCGTCTTGATGGCGCGGTCATAGGCGCCCGAATTCAGGTCGTCCTTGGCGTCTTTGTACAATCGTTCCGCACTGCTCTGAGCCGGTTCGTCCTTGTTCGTGGTGCTGCAGCCAGAGAGTTGTAGCGCCACGGCCAGCAGGGCCAGAAGCGCAGCGCGCCACGTCAGGGTAACGGTCATTGCGGATGATGTCAGTCGGCTCGAAGAAGCAAGATTATAGGGAGCCGACATTGACCTCGAACCTGACCGTCGGCGGCCAAGCGTTGCCCGAGATGACCGAGCTGCAAGAGCTGGACACCGAGCCCGAGACCCGCACGCTGAAGCTGACCGCCAGCCTGCACGCCGAGCGCCTGGACAAGGTGCTGGTCACCCTGGCGCCCGAGTTTTCACGTGGCTATCTGCAGCGCCTGATCGAAGGCGGCCATGTTCGCCTGGCGGGCCAGCCGGCCAGCGTGTCGTCGCGCCGCGTGAAGTCGGGCCAGCTCGTCGAGCTGGTGCTGATGCCCACCGAGGAAAGTCTGGCCTTCAAGCCACAGGCCATGGCGCTGAGCGTGCTGTTCGAAGATGAACACCTGCTGGTCCTCGACAAGCCGGCCGGCCTGGTGGTGCACCCGGCGCCGGGCAATTGGTCGGGCACGCTGTTGAACGGTCTGCTGCACCGCACGCCGGCGTCGGCCAACCTGCCGCGCGCTGGCATCGTGCACCGACTGGACAAGGACACCTCGGGCGTGATGATGGTCGGCAAGTCGCTGCAGGCGGTGACGGCGCTGACCCGCGACATCGCCGCCCGCGTGGTACATCGCCGCTATGTGGCGCTGGTGCATGGCGTGCCGGCGGAAGCCGCTTTCACGGTCGACGCACCGATAGGCCGCGATCCGCGCGTGCGGGTGCGCATGGCGGTGGTGGCGGGCGGCCGGCCTTCGCGCACCGACGTGCGTGTGCTGGCATCGACAGCAGGCCGCGACGCCGTGGCGGCGGTGGCCTGTACGTTGCACACCGGCCGCACGCACCAGATCCGCGTCCACCTGGCGTCGTGCGGGCATCCCTTGGTGGCCGACGCCGTCTATGGCGGGCGGCTGCAACTGGGCATGGAGCGGCAGGCCCTGCACGCGGTGTCGCTCAGCCTGGAACACCCGATCAGCCGAGAGCCTCTGGCCTTCAACTGTGCGCCGCCGGCCGACTTCGCCCAGGCCTGGGCGCAAGTCACAGAACAGCCCGCTTGCTGACGCTGCGCGGCGCCTGCCGGCAGCGCCCTGGCCACACAGGCTACAATGTGAAGAATCACAGCGCTGCTGGTACCTCAAGTGCCGCGCCTGTTCGACCCGCTGCCCCGTACCGGTTCCACCGGACCGTGCGTCTCCCCCGCGCCCCAGGCTCAGACCGCCGCGCGACCCGAATTTCGGATGAACCCCTCGGACCTTCGCTCAGGCGGAGTCCGCAAACCACCGCAGGCCATGAACACCGCTGAGGCCAAACGCGTCCTCGAGACCGCACTCATTTGTGCGTCGTCGCCGCTGCCTTTGCCCGAGATGAAAGCGCTGTTCGACGGCGAACTGGGCAACGACACGCTGCGCCGCTTGCTCGACGAACTGTGCAAAGACTGGCAGGACCGCGGCGTCGAACTGGTGGCCCTGGCCAGCGGCTGGCGCTTCCAGAGCCGGCCCGAATTGCGTGTCTACCTCGACCGCCTGCACCCCGAAAAGCCGCCGCGTTATTCGCGTGCTGCGATGGAAACGCTGGCCATCGTGGCCTACCGCCAGCCGGTGACGCGCGGCGACATCGAAGACATACGCGGCGTGACGGTCAGCAGCCAGATCGTCAAGCAGCTGGAAGACCGCGGCTGGATCGACGCCATCGGCTACCGCGAAGCCCCTGGCCGGCCGGCGCTTTACGCCACGACCAAACAATTTCTCGACGACCTGGGTCTGGCCAGCCTGGACCAACTGCCGGCTATCTCGGGCACCAGCAGCGACATCGGCTTGTCGGCGCAGGCCCTGGAGGCGCTGGAAGCCACCGAGCCCCCGCTGATCGACGACGAGCAGGGCAGTCTGCTGCTGGACGTCGAAAGCCCGGATGCCAGTGACCACGCCGATCAGCCCACCCCCATCCTCCTTCTGACCCCAAACCTGGCACCGGATTCCCCGGACCTTTCCACTGAAACCCCACCCACAGCCCACCCGCATGAACCCTTCTGAAGCCGAACCCCTGCCGTCGGACAACTCGGCTTCCGACACCGGCGCCGAAGTGCCGGCTGAAAAGCCCAAGCGCAAGCGCGCACCGCGCAAGACAGCCGCTGACGGCGCCGAAGGCGCTGTGAGTGCCGAAGCCGGCGCAGCGCCAGCGCTTGAGTCGCCGCAGCCTGAAGCCGCCCCCGTCTCCGCTGTCGCGCCTGTGGTCGAAGCTGCTGTCCCCGCACCCAAGCGCCGCCGTGCGCCCCGTGCCGAGGCGCAGGCTGCTGACGCTGACACCCAGGCGCTGCCAGCCGTTGAGGCCAGCGCGCCTGTGCGGACGCCTGAACCCCAAGCGAGCAGCGGCGCCAGCGATGTCGTTGACCCGGCTGGCAACGCAGCGGCTGAGGGCAGCGAAGGTGGCGATGCTGCTGAAAGTGGTGTCACTGCCGAGGGTGCCGAGGGTGCCGAGGGTGCCGACAAGGCGCCCGGCAGCCGCCGCGGCCGCAACCGCCGGCGTGGCCGTCGGGGTGGCGAGCGCGGCCGTGAGGGCGAGGTCGACGGTGCACCGGGCGAACTGGCCGACGGCAGCCCAGGCGACGCACCTGCCGCCGCCATGCCGCGTGCCCCGGCCCCTGTGGTCGAAGAAGTCTTCGCCCAGGTGCTGTCGGGCGAATTCGACGCCGAACCCGTCCTTGAAGGCGACGAAGCCTTCGAAGGCGAAGCTGGCGCCGACGACGATGCCCAGTCCCATGCCGCGCCCAAGCGTGTGCTGGCGGCCGAGGCCGATGCGCCCAAGTTGCACAAGGTGCTGGCGCAGTCGGGCGTGGGCTCGCGCCGCGACCTGGAGCAGATGATTGCCGACGGCCGCGTCACCGTGAACGAGGAAGTGGCCCACACCGGGCAGCGCATCTCCTTCGGCGACCGCATCAACATCGACGGCAAGCCGGTGCGCTACCGCATCGCGCCGCCGCCGGCTCGGGTGCTGGCGTATCACAAGCCGGCCGGTGAAGTCGTCACCCATGACGACCCGCAGCAGCGCCCCACGGTGTTCCGCCGCCTGCCGCGTTTGGCGCAGGGCAAATGGCAATCGGTGGGCCGGCTGGACCTGAACACCGAAGGCCTGCTGCTGTTCACCAACTCGGGCGAACTGGCCAACCAACTGATGCACCCGCGTTTCGGTGTCGAACGCGAATACGCGGTGCGCTCGCTGGGCGTGCTGGACCAGGCCGCCAAAGCGCGCCTGCTGGCCGGCGTGGAAATCGACGGCCAGACTGCCAGCTTCAAGAGCATCGAAGACGGTGGCGGCGAAGGCGTCAACCACTGGTACCGCGTCGTCATCACCGAAGGCCGCAACCGCGAAGTGCGGCGGTTGTTTGAAGCGGTGGGCCATGCGGTCAGCCGGCTGATCCGCATCCGCTACGGCTCGGTCGTGCTACCGCGCGGCCTGAAGCGCGGCGCCTGGGTCGACCTGGACGATTTCGACTTGCGCAACCTGCGCCGCCTGGCCAACCCGCCGCGCCCCGAAGGCGTGCCGGCGCAGCCCGAAGCGCCCGTGCGCGAGCAGGGCGCCGAAGGCCCCGGCAAGCGCAGCCGCAACCGCCGAGGCGGCAAGCGGCGTGGCGACGAAGGCGACCGCGGCCCGCGTCCGGAGCGCATCGAAGGTGCGCTGCGCGCCGACCAGGCACCGCGTGCCGACCAGCCACCGCGCGGCGACCAGACACCGCGTGGCGACCGGCCGCCGCGGCCTGAGCGTGGGCCGCATACCGAGCGTTCTGAGCATTCCAACCGCCGCGACGCCGGCCCGCGTCCGCCGCGCGCTCCGCGTCAACCGCGTGAAGCCCGCAGCCCGCGCCCCGAGGCGGGCGAGGGTGGTGCCATCCCGAATCCGCTGCAACAGACTTTCGACAAGCGCGCCATCCAGCAAGACCGTGCGCTGCGCCGCGACATGCCCGAAGACGGCCCGATCCCGAATCCGCTGCAACAGACCTACGACAAGCGGGCGCTGCAACGCGACCGCATGGTGCAGCGTGACATCCCGGAAGACGGCCCGATCCCGAACCCGCTGCAGCAGACCTACGACAAGCGTTTTGCCCAAGGCACGCCCGGCCCCAAACGCGGCAAGCCCGGTGGTGGTGGTGGCCAGGGCGGCAACAACCGCAACACCGGCGGCCGCAATGGCCGCGCCACGACGAAGAAGTCGGGCGGTGGCGGCGGCGGTGATCCGCAGCGCGTGCCCGACCCCATGCAGACGGCCATCGGCTTCATCGGCGCTGACGCTTTCCACCGCAAGAACAGTGGCGGTGGTGGCGGCGGCGGCCGAGGCGGCTCCCGACGCGGTGGCGGCGGCGGTGGCAATGCCGGCGGCGGCAACCGTGGCGGCCCGCGTGGCGGTGGTGGCGGTGGTGGCGGTGGAGGCAACCGCGGCCCGCGCTGATCGCCCTACACCCGTCATCAATTCACGCGACTTCGCAAGCTAGAATCAAAAGCTTTGCCAAGTCGTTGATTCAGGAGAACTTTTCATGGCTGACATTTCCAAACTCGAACGTACCCTTTCGATCATCAAGCCCGACGCCGTCGCCAAGAACGTGATCGGCCAGATCTACTCGCGCTTCGAAGGCGCTGGCCTGAAGGTTATCGCCGCCCGCATGGCGCACCTGTCGCGTGGCGAGGCCGAGGCCTTCTACGCGGTGCACAAGGCCCGTCCTTTCTTCAACGACCTGGTCAACTTCATGATCTCGGGCCCGGTGATGATCCAGGCGCTGGAAGGCGAGGGCGCCATCCTGAAGAACCGCGACCTGATGGGCGCCACCGATCCGAAGAAGGCCGAGAAAGGCACCATTCGCGCCGACTTCGCCGACAGCATCGACGCCAACGCCGTGCACGGCTCGGACGCTGCCGAAACGGCCGTGGTCGAGATCGCGTTCTTCTTCCCCGGCATGAACGTCTACAGCCGCTGAACCGGCATGGCCGTCAACCTTCTCGACTTTGACCTCGAGGGTTTGGCGGCCTTCTGCGCGGGGCTGGGCGAGAAGCGTTTTCGCGCCGTTCAGCTCTACCGCTGGATTCATCAAAAAGGCCAGGCCGACTTCGAACAGATGTCCGACCTGGCCAAGTCGCTGCGCGGCAAATTGGCCGGCGTGGCCGGCGTCACGGCGCCGCCGCTGATCAGCGAACACATCTCGGCCGACGGCACCGTCAAGTGGTTGTTCGACGTGGGTGACGGCAACGCCATCGAAACCGTCTACATCCCCGAAGCCGACCGCGGCACGCTTTGCGTGTCGTCGCAAGCCGGCTGCGCCGTCGGCTGCCGCTTTTGCTCGACCGGCCACCAGGGCTTCAGCCGCAACCTGCGGACCAGTGAAATCATTGGCCAGTTGTGGTTTGCTGAGCACCGCTTGCGGCAGTCGCTGGGGCTGGCCGATGGCGTGCGCGCCATCGACAACGTCGTAATGATGGGCATGGGCGAGCCGCTGCAGAACTATGACGCGCTGGTGCCCGCGCTGCGCACCATGCTGGACGACCACGCCTATGGCCTGTCGCGCCGCCGTGTGACGGTGTCCACCTCGGGCGTGGTTCCGATGATCGACCGCCTGCGTGTCGATTGCCCGGTGGCGCTGGCGGTGTCGCTGCACGCCGGTGCCGACGCGCTGCGCGACAGCCTGGTGCCGCTGAACCGCAAGTACCCGATAGACGAGTTGATGGCCGCCTGCCTGCGTTACCTGGAAGCGGCGCCGCGGGACTTCATCACCTTGGAATACTGCATGCTTGACGGCGTCAACGACACGCCTGAGCAGGCCGCTGAATTGGTGCATCTGGTGCGCCGCCACCGCCTGTCCT
>JAYVBO010000354.1:0-7765 GCA_043750435.1 Betaproteobacteria bacterium
TGGGCACCGCTGCCGTGGCCAAGGCCGCGCCCGACGGCTACACCTTGCTGGTGGGCCACATCGGCACCCAGGCCATCAACGGCGCGCCGTACAAGAAGATGGCCTACGACCCGGTGAACGGCTTCGCGCCGATCAGCCTGATCGCCGAACTGCCGCTGGTGGTGCTGGTCAATGCAGCCGTGCCCGTCAAGACGCCGGCGCAGTTTCGGGCTTTGATCGAGGCCGACCGCAAGCGCTACGCGCAGATCATCCGCAACAAGACCATCACCGCCGACTGAACTGAACTGGACTGCGCTGAACTGCGCTGGACTGAGCCCGCCTGCCGATAATCGGATGTCTTTCATTCCACCCGACCTGCCGGGTCAGCCCATGGCGCGCCGCATCGTTACTGTTCCCGTTGTCACCCCTGCTGCGAAGACCGTCAGCGCCAGCGCCAGCACCGAGCCCATGCCGGCAGCGGCGCCCGGGCCGCTGCTGATCACGCCCAGCCAGCGCGGTCGGCTGTCTGACCAGTTGTACGGTCAGGTCTTCGAGCAGATCACCTCGGGCCGCCTGAAGGTGGGCGAGCAACTGCCGTTCGAGAACGAGATTTCCGAACGCTTCGGCGTTTCGCGCCCCGTGGTGCGCGAGGCTTTGATGCAATTGCGTGCCGACGGTTTGATCACCTCGCACCAGGGCCTGGGCACCTTCGTCAGCCACCAGCCGGCGCCGCGGGTCAAGACCTTGGCCAAGGCGCAGGACATTGCGGCTTACCTGCGTTGCCAAGAGGTGCGCATCACGCTGGAAGGCGACGCCGCGCGGCTGGCCGCCGACCGTCACACCGACGAGCAATTGGCCGCCGTGCTGGCCGCCCACCAGGCTTTCGCCGACGGCGTGCGCAGCGGCAAGCTGCTGCCCGAAACCGACCTGGCCTTTCACGCCAGCATCGCGCGGGCCAGCGGCAACGACTTCTATGTCAGCCTGATGGAAAGCATCCACGAGGCCATGACCGGCCTGATGCGGCTGACCCTGGGCCTGACCCGCACGGCGTCCAAGCAGCGCGCCTTGACCGTGCTGGACGAGCACACGGCCATCGTTGAGGCGATACGCGCGCGTGACGGAGAACAGGCGCGCGCGGCCATGCAATGCCACCTGGGCCAGGCCCGGCGGCGCTTGGTGGACGGCCCGCGCGACCGCTGAAGCGCCGTCCGGCAAGCGAGCCCGGCCGCCAAGGCCGCGCCCGGTCAGAAGCTGTAGCGGGCGCCGATGGCAAAGGTATTACCTTTGACCTGATCGGAAATCTTCCCGTAGCTTTCCATTTCAACCGTGAACGACACGTTGCGGTTGAGCATGTATTCGGCGCCGGTGCCGACGAGGGCAGAAGTCTTGTTGCCCACCAAGGGGTTGGTCGCCGCCGTGGCCGGGCTGGTGGCTGTGACTTTGCCGAAGGAAACGCCGAGCTTGCCGGTCAAGGCAAACGAAGTGCCCAGCGGCCAGCGCCCGGTGCCCGCCACATAAAGACTCTGGCCGTTGGCCGCTTGCTTGACCAGCGTCGCACCCGAACCGGTGTTCTGGTTGAGTGCATACAGGCGCACATAACCGGCTTGCACGCCGAAGTTTTCGTTCAGCTGGTAGCCGCCGTAGATCTTGGCGCCACGGCCCAGGCCTTCGTCATTGCGGCTGTTCGAGTCGTCGATCTCGCGGTTGCCAAAGGCCGGGCCCAGGGCCGCGCCGATGTAGGGCCCGGTAACCGCCGAGGCCGCGCCGGCCTGCGTTCGTGCATGCGCAGGGGCGTGCAGGGCCAGTGCGGCCAAGGCGGCGCAGCACAGGGCGGTGGTGGTGAGGTGATGCATACAAAATCCAGGGTGTGTTGATGAAGTAGCACACCTTATCGGCGCCCTGCGAAAGAGCGATGTCGATTGCGACAGGCTGCGCCTTGGCGCTGACCAACTGCAGCCGTTAGCTGTTGTCCACTGTGGCCCGTGTGACCAGCGGGCCTGGCGTCGGGCCCTGACACCCAGCCGATGTACAACGCAGGCTTGTCCACGCCTGCACAGACCGCATCGGAAACCGCCATGACCCACACCGCCCTGATTTCCGCGCCTGCCCTTCAACTGGCCCTGCAAGCCCCCGGCGCCGACTGCCTGGTGCTGGACTGCAGCTTCGACCTGGCCGACCCCGCTGCCGGCCGGCGTGCCTTTGAAGCCGGCCACCTACCCGGCGCGCAATACGTGTCGCTGGACGACACCTTGAGCGGCGCCAAGACCGGCCGCAATGGCCGCCACCCCTTGCCCGATCGCGCCACCTTCGCGCAGGCCCTGGCCGCGCTGGGCGTGAACGCCGGCACGCAGGTCGTGGCCTGCGACGGCATGGGCGGCATGTACGCCGCACGCCTGTGGTGGATGCTGCGCTGGGCGGGCCACGCGAACGTGGCGGTGTTGGACGGCGGCCTGGCGGCCTGGCTGGCTGCCAACGGCGCCATCGAAACCGGCGGGTCTGTGGCCCGCACGCCGGGCAACTTCGCCTTGAACGACAGCCTGGTCACCACGGCGGGCTATGCCGATGTGCTGGCCAATATCGCCCAAGGGCAGCGCCTGGTGATCGACGCCCGCGCCCCCGACCGCTACCGCGGTGAGAACGAAACCCTGGACCCGGTGGGCGGCCGCATACCGGGCGCTGTGAACCGCTTTTTCCGCGACAACCTGGCACCCGACGGCCGCTTCAAGCCGGCCGCCGAATTGCACGCCGACTTCACGGCCATGATCGGCAAGCGGGTGCCGGCCCGCCTGATCACCCAATGCGGTTCGGGGGTCACGGCCTGCCACAACTTGCTGGCCCTGGAAGTGGCCGGCCTGGGTGGTGCGGCGCTCTACGCCGGCTCGTGGAGCGAGTGGTCGGCCCAGCCCAGCGCGCCCATCGTCACCGGGCCCTGAGCCCAGCCCGGCACCGGGGTGCCCCCAAACCGCCGCATTGAGAAGACTCGGGCTGCGTGTTAGCGTTGTTCGTCGGGCTATCGTGCCCGAAAAGCAATAAGGCGCACGGCGGCTGGTTGGCCCGTCCCGAGGGCCGAAATCTGACCGGGGTGGGAGCGAGCGCATGCAGATAGTCGTGGCCAACCCGCGAGGGTTTTGTGCAGGTGTCCAATGCGCCGCCCTCATCGTCGCGTTTGCGCAGCGTGCTGTCTTCGCTGAAGTGGCCCGCCGCGACGGCGCAGGGTACAGGCGGTGCTGACCGTGGACGCGCCGCAGCGTTCGAACGCAGCCGAGCCTATCCGGGTGGCGGTGATCGGCAGCGGTTGCGCGTCGGTGACGGCGGCCTTCGAACTGAGCCGACCCGAACACGCGGGCAAGTACCAAGTCACCATCTACCAGACCGGCTGGCGCATGGGCGGCAAAGGTGCGTCGGGCCGTGGGCCCTCAGGGCGCATCGAAGAACACGGCCTGCACGTCTGGCTGGGCTTCTACGAGAACGCTTTTCGCTTGCTGCGCGAGTGCTATGCCGAACTCGACCGCGACCCGGCCACCAGCCCCTGCGCGGATTGGCGTGACGCCTTCTTCGACGCGCCACTGGTGGGCATGGTCGACCCGGGCGCTGACGGCGGCTGGGTGGGCTGGACCAGCTACTTCCCGCCGGCCCCGGGCCTGCCCGGTGACCCGCTGGACAGCAGCAACCCCTTCACCATCAAAAGCTACCTGGCGCATGTGGCGGCGCTGCTGAAGACCTTGCTGATGGACCTGCAGACGCGGCCTGCCCATGCCGGGCCTGCCACCGGCAACACGGCCGCTGCCGCGACCACCCTGCAGGCCCTGGGCAGCGAGCCGCCGGCCAGCTTGGTGGAAACGCTGGCCGCCCAGGTTGCCGACTGGTTGAAGCTGGGCGCACTCACCGCCGCGGCCGCGCTGATCGAGGTGGCGGCCCTGGTCGAGGTGGTTGTGCGCGCCTTGCCCAGTTACCCCGAGAACGTGGCGCTGCGCCTCTTGCACGCCATGGCCGGCATCGTGCGCCAGCAGCTCGAAGGCCTGATGTGCGCCGACGACAGCGTGCGTTGCAAGTGGGAAATCATCGATCTGGTGCTGGCCATCCTGGTCGGCTCGGTGCGCTTTCGGCTGCTCACCGCGCCGCGCGGTCTGGAAGCCATCGACGGTTATGAATGCCGCGACTGGCTGCGCATGAACGGGGCTTCAGAACGTTCACTTGACAGCCCTTTCGTGCGCGGCCTCTACGACCTGGCGCTGGCCTATGAAGACGGCGACCCGCAACGCCCGGGCCTGGCTGCCGGCCAGGCGCTGCGCGGTTCGCTGCGCATGTTCTTCACCTACCGGGGCGCGATGTTCTGGAAGATGCGCGCCGGCATGGGCGATGTGGTCTTCGCGCCTTTCTACGAAGTCTTGCGGCGGCGCGGCGTGCAGTTCCGCTTTTTCCACCGCCTGGAAAACGTCAAGCTGGTGAATGAAGCGGCGCTGGCGCCCGGCGACAAGCCCTATGTCGAAGCGCTGGAATTCGACGTGCAGGCGCATACCGTGCATGGCGGCGAATACCTGCCGCTGATGGACGTCAAGGGCCTGCCTTGTTGGCCGGCGCAACCCGACTACGCGCAACTGCTGGACGGCGCCCGCCTGCAGGCGCAGGGCGTGGCCTTCGAGTCGCACTGGGACCGCCGCCAGGTGGCCACCACCAGGCTGCAGGTGGGCCGTGATTTCGACTTCGTGGTGCTGGGCGTCAGCGTCGGCGCGATACCGCAGGTCTGCGCTGAAATTCTGGCCCGCGACGCGCGCTGGCGGGCCATGGTGGCCAACGTCAAGACGGTCGCCACCCAGGCCTTTCAGGTCTGGCTGAACGAGGACATGGCGCAACTGGGCTGGGCCGGCCCGGCGGTCACGCTGTCGGCTTTCGTCAAACCCTTCGACACCTGGGCCGACATGCGCCACGTCGTCGCCAGTGAAAACTGGCCAACCGAACCCAAGGCCGTGGCCTATTTCTGCAATGTGCTGGCCGACCCGGGCGGCGACCCCCTGCGCAGCCACAGCGGCTACCCCGCGCTGCGCCACGAGGAAGTGCGGCGCAACGCCGTGCGTTTCCTGAACGAGCAGGTGCACCACCTGTGGCCACAGGCCGTGCACGCGCCGGGCCAGTTCCGCTGGAATCTGCTGGTCGATGCCCAGCCGGCAGCCAGCGCTGCGGACGGCGCCGCCGCCCCCGCCGCCAGCGCGGCGCGCTTCGACACCCAGTACTGGGCGGCCAACGTCAACCCGACCGACCGCTATGTGCTGGCCTTGCCGGGCAGCCTGCAGCACCGCATTTCGCCGCTGGACAACAGCTATGACAACCTGACCATCGCCGGCGATTGGACCGACTGCGGCTTCAATGAGGGTTGCGTCGAAGCGGCCGTCATGTCGGGCCGACTGGCAGCGCACGCCATTTCGCAGTCACCCCCGCTTGAAGACATCATCGGCTACGACCACCCATGAACCTTGAGGAGCACGCCGTGGCCGCCACGCCCCAGCCCGTTGCCACCGACACACCGGCCGAAGCGCCCGCCGCCGCCCCGACTGCGGCGCCGTCGCGACGGCGCCGGCCTGAGCCGCTGCGCACCGCGCCACTTCGCCATGCCGCCACCTTGCTGCGCGACGCCGCGCCGGCGGCCGCGGCTGCAGCGCCTGCGGCCGGTGCCGGTGCCGCTGCTGGCGAAGGCCCGGTGGCGCTGGGCGTGCGCCTGGGCTACCAGGTCATCGAAGAGCAAATCCTGCTGGGCCAGAAGCTGGCGCAACGCCTGGGTCGCAAGGCGGCGCGGGCGGTGGGTGTCGGGGGCGGAGCGGGTGCCGGGCAGGCCGCCGAAGCCCAGGCTGCTGGCGGCGGCGAGCCGGCGGCGCGCAGTGACGCCGCGACGGCAACCGGCGAAGCGGGCGAGCTGCTGGACCGCGTCGTGCACCTGTACAAGGACATGGGCGCGCTGTGTGTCGATGCGGTCGAGGCGCTGGCCCGCAACCCGGTGCTGCGGGCCGGCGTGGCGCGCCTGACGCCGACACCGACGTCAGGCGTTGCGGGTGGCGCCAATAGCAGCCACCGCTACGCGCTGGACATCCGCTGCAGTCGCCGCACGCAGGTCACGCTGGATTTGCGTGGGCACAGCGCTGGCGGTCTGCCGCGCGTGCACGCCTTGCACGCCGCCGACCCCACGCTGCCGCCGCTGACCGATGTGCGCTTCACCATCGACCCGGCGCAGCCCGAGCCGGTGCTGCAATTGGTGATCGCTGACGACCAGCCGGCGGCCACCTACACCGGAGTGGTTGTCGACGGCAGCAGCAACGAGCCGCGCGGCACCTTGTCCATACGCGTCTTGCCCTGACGGCCCGCGCGCAGCCGATGTCAGGCAGCCCCGCCTTCGAAGCCTGCCGCACGCCCAGTGTGGTGCGTGAAACGCTGGCTGAATACGGGGCGCTGACGCGGGCGGCCATCCTGGCGCATCTGCCCACGGGTGAGCCGCGCAAATACCTGTATGACCCGCTGGCCGACTATCCGCAACGCGGCGGCAAGATGATGCGATCCAGCCTGTGCATCGCCACGGCGCGGGCCTTCGGTGCGCGCCTGGAAGACGCCCTGCCGTCGGCCGTGGCCATTGAATTGCTGCACAACGCGCTGCTGGTGCACGACGACATCCAGGACGGCAGCGAACAGCGGCGCGGACGCCCCACCTTGCATGCCTTGCACGGCGTGCCGCTGGCCCTGAACACCGGCGATGCGCTGGGCCTGCTGAGCCTGCGGCCGCTGGTCGAGAACATCGACCGGGTGGGGACGCGCGTGGCTTTGCGCATCCTCGAAGAGACCGAGCGCATGGCCTGGGAGTCGGCCGAAGGCCAGGCCATGGAACTGGGCTGGCGCCGCGACAACCGCAGCGACCTGAGCGACGCCGACTACCTGGTCATGGTGCTGAAGAAGACCTGCTGGCTGGCCACCATCCACCCCTGCCGCGTCGGTGCCCTGATCGGCACCAGGGGCCGCGCCGAACTGGAGCCCTTCATCCGCTTTGGCTTCTTCCTCGGCGCGGCCTTCCAGATCCAGGACGACCTGCTGAATCTGGTGGCCGACGACCGCTACGGCAAGGAACTCAACGGCGACCTGGTCGAGGGCAAGCGCACGCTGATGCTCAACCACGTGCTGCGCCTGGCCAGCCCACGCGAACAACAGCGCCTGGCGCGCATCTACGACCCGGCAAGCGCCGCGCCCAAGGCCAGCCAGGTGGCCTGGGTGCGCGGCCTGATGGACCGTTATGGCTCGGTCGAACACGCGCGCGGCATCGCCCACGGCCTGGCCGGTGCGGCGCTGCACGAATACGCCGGCATCCACGACGCGCTGCCCGACACGCGCGACAAGCAATTCATCCGCGGCCTGGTGACCTGGGTCTTCGAGCGCACCTGAAAGGCAGACACGCCATGGCATCAGCTCCCAGCAAGCCCCTGTTCATCGACCCGACCGGCGACGCCAGCCAGGGTTCATTGCCCGTGCGGCCGCCTTTCCTGTTCAGCGGCGTGACCTCGCGGGTCTTTCCGCTGAAGGCCAATATGGCGCGCCTGACGCAGTTCTGCGACAGCTACGTGAACATGGACATCCCGGCAGAGATCGTCCACTACCGGCCGGCGCTGCCCTACGTCTACCTGATGGTGCTGGACTACGGCAGCATGTCGTCGGCGTCGATGTCGGCGCAAAACGTGGGCTGGGTGGCGCAGCACGAGGTCGCCTTCACCGTGCCGCTGGAACGCTGGAAGCTGGAAAACGGCACCCTGGTTTT
>JAYVBO010000355.1:0-3350 GCA_043750435.1 Betaproteobacteria bacterium
CACATGATGGACACCGTGGGCAACAAGATCGCCAAGACCGAGATCGCGATGATCAAAGTGGTGGCGCCGACCATGGCCTGCGAGGTCATCGACATGGCCATTCAGGCGCACGGCGGCGGCGGGGTGTCGGACGACTTCGTGCTGGCCAAGTTCTACGCCGGCGCGCGCACGCTGCGCCTGGCCGACGGGCCGGACGAGGTGCACCGCGCATCGCTGGCCAAGCTGGAACTGGGCCGTCAGCGCGCGCTGCGCACCGGCATGCTGGCCGCCGAAGTGGACATGCCCATCACGCGTGGCAGCTGAAGCCGTGACGGCGATGAACGGGCGCGTGCGCCTGACGCTGAACGAACACGGCGTGGCCGACGTGGCGCTGACGCGCGGCGACAAGATGAACGCGCTGGACCCGGCCATGTTTGCCGCGCTGCTGGCGGTCATCGAAACGCTGAAGACCACGCCCGGCCTGCGCGCTGTGGTGCTGCACGGCGAAGGCCGCGCGTTTTGCGCGGGGCTGGACATGGCCAGCTTCGCGGCACTGGCTGCAGCCAGCGCGGACAGCCCGGTGAACGACTTGGGCCCGCGCACGCATGGCATCGCCAACGGGCCGCAGCAGATTGCCTTGGGCTGGCGCACGCTGGCGGTGCCGGTAGTCGCCGCCGTGCACGGCGCGGCCTTCGGCGGCGGCTTGCAGTTGGCGCTGGGCGCCGACATCCGCCTGCTGGGGCCGGAGGCCCAGATGAGCGTGATGGAAATCAAATGGGGCCTGGTGCCCGACATGTCCGGCATGGTGTTGATGCGCAGCCTGCTGCGCGACGACGTGCTGCGCGAACTGTGCTTCAGCGGCCGCGTGCTGGGTGCGGCCGAGGCGGTGCAAGTCGGTTTGGGCACGCGCCTGTGTGGCGACCCGCTGGCCGAGGCCCACGCGCTGGCGCTGGCCATCGCGCAGCGCAGCCCGAGTGCGGTGCAGGCCGGCAAGCGGCTGCTCAATCAAGCGGCCCACACGCTGGACGCCGAAGCCGCCGCGCTGCTGCAGGCCGAGAGCCGCGAGCAGATTGCTTTGATGGCCGGCCCGCAACAACGCGAAGCCGTGCGCGCCAACCTGGAAAAACGCGCCCCGCGTTTTGCAGACTGAACTTGCAGAAAGACTGAGACCTGATGAACCGCTTCCTGGCCCACACCGGCGCCCGTTACCCCATCGTTCAAGCACCCATGGGCTGGATCGCCCGCAGCCAACTGGCTGGCGCCGTGTCGCGCGCCGGCGGCTTGGGTGTCATCGAAACCTCGTCGGGCGAAAGCGCCAACTGCCAGCGTGAAATTGCGGCCATGCTGGCCAGCGGCCTGCCCTTCGGCGTGAACCTGCCGATCCGCTTTCTGAAAGACGACGCCATGCTGCGCTTCGTCTGCGAGTCGGGCATCCGTTTCGTCACCACATCGGCCGGCAGCCCGGCCAAATTCATCGCACCTTTGAAGGCCGCCGGCATCGTGGTCTATCACGCGGTGCCGACGCTGGAGACGGCGCTGAAATGCGTCGACGCCGGCGTTGACGGCCTGGTGGTCGAAGGCAGCGAAGGCGGCGGCTTCAAGAACCCGGAAGAAGTCAGCACGCTGGTGCTGCTGCAGGCCATACGCGAACGCGTGGACGTGCCGCTGGTGGCGGCGGGCGGCATCGTCGACGGGCGCGGCATGGCGGCGGCTTTCGCGCTGGGTGCCGAGGCCATCCAGATGGGCACGCGTTTTGTAGCCAGCGCGGAAAGCCCTGTGCATGACAACTTCAAGAGCGCCATCGTGGCTACTGAGGTCACTGGCACCTGGATGCTGAACAAGAAGGCCAGCCCCTGCATCCGCGCGCTGAAAAGCCGGCGCACGGCGGCCATCCATGAAGCCGGGCTGATGGCGGCCGACACCTTCGCGGGCATCCAGCAGGTCTACTTCGGCGGCGACATGGAAGCCGCGCCGGCGCTGGCCGGGCAGTCGGCCGGGCTGATCCACGGCGTGCTGACGGTGCAGCAGATCATCGAGCAGACGGTGGCGCAGTTCCACGCCATCAGCGCGCGCATGGGCGCGATGGCGGCGGGCTCGACCTTCGGCTGAGTCGCGCAGCGGCGGTCCAGATATAGCCGGCTCCGGGGTCAACCCACGCAGGCCGGGGCCCGTTATGCAGCTGACCGCCAGACACCCATGGCGGCGTGCCCCCCGACTTCACAACACCAAGGACCGTCCATGATCAAGAAACTGCTTGCCATTTTTCTGTCGCTGTTTGCTGCCATGGCGTTCGCGGCGGTTGACGTCAACAAGGCCACCTCGGCCGAGCTCGACAGCGTCAAAGGCATAGGCCCGGCCATCGCCGGCAAGATCACAGCCGAACGTGCCAAGGGCAACTTCAAGGACTGGTCCGACTTCATCTCTCGCGTCAAGGGCGTGGGCGAAGGCAGTGCCGCCAAGCTGTCGGCTGAAGGCCTGACGGTCAACGGCGCCACCTTCAATGGCGTGGCGGCCAAGCCGGCTGCTGCGCAGCCGGTCAAGAAGGACCTGACGCCCATGCCCGCCACCACCCCGGCCGAGACCAAGGCCGCCGTGAAGGCGCCCGCCGCCGCTGCCGCCAAGCCCGCCGAAATGAGCGCTGCCGACAAGAAGGCGGCCGCTGCCAAGGAAAAGGCTGACAAGCAGGCCGCCGCCGCCAAGGACAAGGCCGACAAGAAGGCCGCCAAGGCTGCCGCTGCTGACGAAGCCAAGAAGGCCAAGGCCGGCGCTGCCGCTCCGGCCCCGACTGCCAGCGCAGCTGCCAAGAAGTAAGACCCGTGCGCAGCCGGCCACCTGGCCTGCTGCACCGACAACGCCCCGCCCCGTGCGGGGCGTTTTGTTTGCAGCGTCGCGCTTAGAGTTGCGGGCTGCCCATGTGAACACCCCTCCCAACCGACCATGCTGATCACCATCGCCCCGGACGTGCGCCTCTACGTCGACATCGAAGGCTGCGGCCTGGTGCCCGACGGCCCCGGTATGCGCGAAAAGCCCACGCTCGTCTTGCTGCACGGCGGCCCGGGCTACGACCATTCCAGCTTCAAGCCGCTGTTCAGCCAACTGGCCGATGTGGTGCAGGTCGTCTACGTCGACCACCGCGGCCACGGCCGCAGCAACCGCCGACCGGCCAGCGAATGGACGCTGGACGTTTTCGCCGACGACGTGGTGCGGCTGTGCAGCGCTTTGGGCATCGTCAAACCCATCGTGCTGGGCCAGAGCTTCGGCGGCTTCGTCGCCCAGCGCTACCTGGCGCGCCACCCCGCGCATGCCGCCAAGGTGGTGCTCAGCAGCACCAGCCACCACATGGGGCTGAACCGCAAGCTGGCGATGTTTGA
>JAYVBO010000356.1:0-3346 GCA_043750435.1 Betaproteobacteria bacterium
TTGGAACGACCCAGCTCGCGGATGGCCGGCGGGCTGAGCGGGAAGATGAAGGCGTCGCGGATGCCCGCCAGCGCCGCGGCGGCGCGGGCCACCAAGGCCTGCGCCGATTGCCCGGGGCCTTGGCGTTCGTCCCAGTCTTTCAGCGTGATGAAACCCAGGGCCGCGTTCTGCCCGGTGCCCGAAAAATTGAAGCCCAACACGGTGACCATGCTCTGCACTTCGGGCTGCTTGAGCATGTAGCCCTCAACCTGCTGCATCACCGCCCGCGTGCGCGACTGCGCCGCGCCCGGTGGCAGCAGCACGTTGACCAGCATGTTGCCCTGGTCTTCATTCGGCACGAAGGACGTCGGCAGCCGGTTGAACATCAGCACCACGGCCACCACGATGGCCGCGTAGATGACCAGGTAGCGTCCGGTGCGCCGCAGCAAGCGCGCCACCAGGCTTTCGTAGCCCTTGGCGGTGCGGCTGAAGCCGCGGTTGAACCAGCCGAAGAAGCCGCGCTTGGCATGATGGTGGCCGGCCGCAACGGGCTTCAGCAAGGTGGCGCACAAGGCCGGCGTCAACGACAGCGCCAGGAAGGCCGAAAAGGCGATGGCGCTGACCATCACGGCGGCGAACTGGCGGTAGATATTGCCCACCGCGCCGCTGAAGAAGGCCAGCGGGATGAAGACCGAAATCAACACCACCGTGACGCCGATGATGGCGCTGCTGATCTGCCCCATGGCCTTGCGCGTGGCCTGCAGCGGTGGCAGGCCTTCTTCGCTCATGATGCGTTCGACGTTCTCGACCACCACGATGGCGTCGTCGACCACGATGCCGATGACCAGCACCATGCCGAACATGGTCAGCACATTGATCGAAAAGCCCAGCACGAAGAGGGTGGCAAAACTGCCCAGCAGGGCCACCGGCACCACCAGCGTGGGGATGATGGTGTAGCGCAGGTTCTGCAGGAAGACCAACATCACCAGGAACACCAGCGCCACGGCTTCGACCAGGGTTTCAACGACCTGGCGGATGGAGATGTCGATGAAGCGCGAGCCGTCGAAAGGAATGGTGGCCTTCACGCCGGGCGGGAAGTAGGGTTGCAGTTCAGCCAGCCGTTTCTTGATCGCCTTGGCGGTGGCCAGCGCATTGCCGGTGGGCGACAACTGCACGCCGATGCCGGTGGACGGCGAGCCGTTCAGGCGCGTGCTGACGCTGTAGGTCTGGGCGCCCAGTTCGATGCGCGCCACGTCTTTCAAACGCACGGCCGAACCGTCGGCGTTGGCACGCAGCACGATGTCGTCGAACTGCCGCGTGGCGCTGAGCTGGCCCTTGATGACGACGGTGGCGAAGATGGCCTGTTCGGGCGTGTTCGGCAGGTCGCCGATGGAGCCCGAAGACACCTGCGCGTTCTGCGCCGCGATTGCCGCTGTCACGTCGGCGGCCGACAGCTTGTAGCCGACCAGCTTGGCCGGGTCTATCCACACCCGCATGGCGCGCTCGGTGCCGAACAACTGGGCCTGGCCGACGCCGGGCACGCGCTGGATTTCCGGCAGCACATTGCGCACCGCAAAGTCGCCCAGGGCCACCGGGTCCAGCGTGCCGCCCTCGCTGGACAGGATGGTGAACAGCAGAAAGTTCGCATTCGCGCGGTCCACCCGCACGCCCTGCTGCACCACGGCCTGCGGCAGGCGCGGCGTGGCGCGGCTCAGGCGGTTCTGCACGTCCACCTGCGCCAGCGCGGCGTCGGTGCCGGGTTCGTAGCTCAGCGTGATGCTGCCGCTGCCGTCGGCCTGGGCCACCGATTCGAAATAGATCAGCCCCGGCGAGCCGTTCATTTCGCGTTCGATGACACCCAGCACGCTGTCTTCCAGCGTCTGCGCCGAAGCGCCCGGGTAGCCCACGTTGACGACGATGGACGGCGGCGCCACCGGTGGGTACTGCGACACCGGCAACTGCACGATGGCCACGCCGCCGGCGACCATGATGAAGAGCGCGATGACCCACGCGAAGATGGGGCGGTCGATGAAGAAGCGGGCCATGACCGGGCCTCAGCGGCTGGCGGCCGAGGCGGGGGCAGGGGCCGACGCTGGGGCCGATGCCGCCGCCGCCAAGCCTGCCGGCTGCCATGGCACGGCCTTCACCGGGGCGTTGCCGCGCAGCTTCTGGAAGCCGTCCACCATCACCTGCTCACCGGCCTGCAGGCCGCCCAGCACCACCCACTGCCCGGCCTGTGCGGCGCCCAGCTTCACGGCGCGCTGCGCGACCTTGCCGTCAGCGCCCACCACCATCACGGTGTCGCCGCCATTGCCGCGCGCCACCGCCTGTTGCGGCAGCAAGATGGCCGCCGGGGCTTGTGCCTGTTCCAGCCGCACGCGCACGAACAGGCCAGGCAGCAGCGCGCCCTTGGGGTTGGGCACCTCGGCGCGCAAGGTGATTTGGTCCGACGTGGCGTCCACCGTCAGGTCCGAGAACAGCAGCTTGCCGCGCAGCGGGTACACGCTGCCGTCTTCCATCAGCACGCTGACGGCCGCCTGCTGGCTGCTGCCTTTGAGCGCACCGCTGGCGATGGCCGCGCGCAGGCGCAGCACCTCGGCGGCCGACTGCGTGAAGTTGACGTAAAGCGGGTCGATCTGCTGCACCACGGCCAGTTGGGTGGCTTCACCCTGGCCGACCAGCGCGCCTTCGGTGACCAGCGCACGCCCGATGCGCCCGCTGATGGGCGCGCCGACGGTGGCGTAGCCGACATTGAGCTTGGCGGTCTGCACGGCCGCCTTGGCCACGGCCACATCGGCCTCGGCGGTTTTCTGCGCGGCCACGGCGGCGATGTAGTCCTGCTGGCTGATGGCGTTGGCGGCCAGCAGCGGCTTGTAGCGTTCGGCCTGGGCCTGGGCCTGCGTCAGGTTGGCCTCGGCGCGGGCCTGCGTGGCCTGCACGCTGGCCAGCGTGGCGCGGTAGGGCGCGTCGTCAATGGCGAACAGCGCCTGGCCGGCCTGGACTTCACTGCCCTCGCGGAACAGCCGCTTTTGCAGGATGCCCGCCACCCGGGCCCGCACCTGGGCCACGCGTGAGGCTTCGGTGCGCCCGGGCAGTTCACTGACCAGGCCCAGCGCGCCCGGCGTCACCGTCACCACGCCCACTTCCGCAGGCGGCGGCGCTGAAGCGGCCGGCGGCGCTGCGGGCCCGCAGGCTGCCAGCCCCAGCGGCAGCGTCACCGAAAGCGCCCGCAAGGCCCGCGCGGCCTGGCCGCAGACCCTGTGCAAGCCCAGGCCGGCGGCCATCAGCTGGCGCTCAGCCGGGCGGCTGCGGCTTCGATGGACGCCTTCAGGCCGGCATAGCTGTCGTGCACCGCGAACTGCGGGAA
>JAYVBO010000357.1:0-3346 GCA_043750435.1 Betaproteobacteria bacterium
AGTTCCGAACGCCGCACCTGCCAGGCCATGGGCGCGCTTTTGTCCCAGGCTTCGCCAAATTCCAGCATGGTGCGGTGCTGGTGCTGCGGGCTGACGAATTCCACGCCCCACTTGGGCATGCCGATGCGGGCCACCGCGTCGCGCAGGCCCAGCCGTTCGAACAGCGGCACATTCGCCGGCAGCAGCGATTCACCGATGTGGAAGCGCGGGTGGTGGGCTTTTTCCAGCACCACCACGTCGCGGCCCTGCTCGGCCAGCAGGGCGGCCATGGTGCTGCCGGCGGGGCCGCCGCCGATGACGAGCACGTCGCAGTGCGCCAGCGCGGGCTGGCTGGCGGATGGGGCTGCGGTGTGTGGGGGTTGCGCCTGGGTCATGACTGCGGTCCGGCGTAGGGGTGGTGTGCCTTTGATTATCACCAAGCCCCCCGGGCGCTCCGTCAGGCGCCCAGCGCGCACAGGGCCGGTGGTAGGCTTGCGCCGCCGTCTACCCTGCCTGCGCCCTTGCCGACATCCCGCCCCCTGAGTCTGACCCCTGACAGCGCGCCGGGCACGGCACCCCGGCCCACCTGGGCGGCCGACATGCGCTGGCGCATGCGCCACCACTGGGTGCTGAAGAGCCTGGGCATCACGGCCTTCATGTGGGTCTTCTTCGCGCTGTATTTCCATTTGCTGCGCCACCCCAGACTGGCCGTGCTGGTGATGCCACTGACGGCGCTGGACCGCGCCCTGCCTTTCCAGCCGGCGGCCTTTGCGGCTTACGCATCGCTGTGGGTCTATGTGGGCTTCCCGGTGGGCCTGATGCTCAGCCTGCGCGAGATGCTGCGCTATGGCGCCTGGATGGGCAGCCTGTGCGGCGTGGGTCTGCTCTGCTTCTACTTCGTGCCGACGGCCGTGCCACCCTTCGATCTGACCGGCGTGGACCTGGGCCACAGCGGCATGGCCCTGCTGCAGGGCGTGGACGCCGCCGGCAACGCCTGCCCTTCGCTGCACGTGGCCACCGCCACCTTCACCGCCGTGTGGGTGCACCGCCTGCTGCAGCTGACCGGCGCGCGGCCCGCGTGGTTCGTGGCCAATGCGCTGTGGGCGGCCCTGATCGTCTACAGCACCCTGGCCATCAAGCAGCACGTGGTCATCGACGTGGTGGCCGGCGCCGTGCTGGCGCTGGCCTTCGCCTGGCCATCGGTGCGCTGGCATCCGCCCGCAGTTCGTTGATTGGGCGGCCGACCCTGGCCGATAGAATTGCGCCCTTCCTAGCCCCGGCGAGCGCATGGCCACCGACCCGAAAGCAGCAGCGAACCCCGCCCCGAAGCCCAGCAATTTCTTGCGCGGCATCATCGAGCGCGATCTCGAAAAAGGCACTTACGCCGCCCGCCATTTCGGCGGCACGCCGGGCGATGCGGCCCACCACCAGGCCGGGCCGCTGGACGTGGCGAAGATCAGAACCCGCTTCCCGCCCGAGCCCAACGGCTACCTGCACGTCGGCCATGCCAAAAGCATCTGCCTGAACTTCGGCCTGGCGCGTGACTACGGCGGCGTCTGCCACCTGCGTTTCGACGACACCAACCCGGAAAAAGAAGAGCAGGAATTCGTCGATGCCATCAAAGAGGCGGTGACCTGGCTGGGCTTCGACTGGAACGCGGGCGGCGTATCGCACCTGTACTACGCCAGCCACTATTTTGACTTCATGTATCGCGCCGCCGAGGCCCTGGTTGAAGCCGGCCTGGCCTATGTCGACGAACAACCGGCCGATGCGATGCGCGCCAGCCGCGGCGACTTCAACACGCGGGGCACCGCCAGCCCCTTCCGCAGCCGCACGCCGGCTGAAAACCTGGCCCGCCTGCGCGAGATGAAGGCCGGGCTGCTGCCCGATGGCGGCGCCGTGCTGCGCGCCAAGATCGACATGGCGGCGGCCAACATCAACCTGCGCGACCCGACGCTGTACCGCATCAAGCGCGCCACCCACCACAACACCGGCGACACCTGGTGCATCTACCCGATGTACACCTACGCGCACCCCATCGAGGACGCGCTGGAAAACATCACCCACAGCCTGTGCACACTGGAATTCGAAGACCAGCGGCCCTTCTACGACTGGCTGCTGGAACGCCTGGCCGACCTGAGCCTGCTGACCCGCCCGCTGCCCAAGCAATACGAATTCGGCCGCCTGAACCTGAGCTATGTGGTGACCAGCAAGCGCAAGCTGCGCGAACTGGTGCAGGAACAAATCGTCGAAGGCTGGGACGACCCGCGCATGCCCACGCTGTTCGGCATGCGCCGGCGCGGCTACACGCCGGCCAGCATCCGCGCCATGGCCGATGGCAGCGGGGCTTCCAAGACCAACATCTGGCTGGACTACAGCGTGCTGGACGGCTGCCTGCGCACCGACCTGGACAGCCGCGCGCCGCGCGCCATGGCCGTGCTGAACCCGGTCAAGCTGGTGCTGACGAACTGGGCCGAGGTCTACGGCAGCGACGCCCACATCGAAGACTGCAAGGCCCCGGCCCACCCGCAACTGCCTGAACTGGGCCTGCGCCATTTCGGCCTGGGCCGTGAGGTCTGGATCGAAGCCGACGACTACGCCGAGGTGCCGGTGAAGGGCTTCTTCCGCTTCTACCCGCCGACGCTGCAGCCCGATGGCAGCACCCTGCCGGGCAACAAGGTGCGCCTGAAATACGGCCTGGTCGTGGAATGCACGGGCTGCGAGCGCGACGCCAGCGGCGCGCTCACCGCCGTGCTGGCCCGCGTGGTGCCCGACACCCGCAGCGGCACGCCCGGCGCCGACGCGGTAAAGGTCAAGGGCACCATCACCTGGGTGGGCGTGGCCGACGCCGTGCCGGCCCAGGTGGTGCTGTACGACCGCCTGTTCACCGAAGCCCAGCCCGAAGCCGGCGGCCGCGATTTCCGCACCGTGCTGAACCCCGACAGCAAGCGCGTGGTGACGGCCTGGCTGGAACCGGCGCTGGCTGGCGTGCCGGCCGAGGCGCGCTACCAGTTCGAGCGCCACGGCTACTTCATCGCCGACCGCAAAGACCACCGCCCCGAGGCGCCGGTTTTCAATCGCATCACCACGCTCAGGGACAGTTGGGCGGCGTAGGCGTGAAGCGTAGAGTGCAGGCTCTTCGATGACTTCGGGAGCCGCCATGTGCATCACACCCGCCCGCTGCGTCACCTTCGCTGCTTGGGCACTGACCGCCCTGCTGCCGGCACACGCCGCCGGCATGCTGGAGCTGAAGTTCATCGAAGCCGAAAAATTCAGCGACATCGGCCGCAGCAGCTTCGAGCGCGACCGCAACCTGAAGACGCTGACTGACTACCTGCAGACCCTGGCGGCCCAGTTGCCCGACGGA
>JAYVBO010000358.1:0-3344 GCA_043750435.1 Betaproteobacteria bacterium
GCGCAGCGCGTCGTCGCGGCTGCGGCTGATGTCCACATCGCCGAGCCGGCTGCAGCCAGCGCCGTTGGCGCGCAGGGTGACGCTGTAGCGGCCGTTGGCCAGCATCAACGTCCGCTGCAGCGCGTTGGCCCCGGGCAGCACCTCGCGCGGCGCGTGGACGGCATCGGCGGCCGGTTCGCTGCGCAGCGGGCTGGCCGCCGGTTCTTTCAACCGGGCCACTTCGCGCGGCACGCGTTCCTGCAGCAAGCAGGCCACCGCTGCCAGGCACGGGTCGGCCATGGCCCAGCGGCGCGGTTGGCCTTGCAGCAAGACATCGGTCAGGGCCACCAGCGTCATGCCCTGGTGGTGGGCCATGCCGGTGCTGACGGGGGTGGCTTGCGGGATGCGCGTGGCCGCCGAATGTTTGCCATTCATGCCGGTTTCGGCCTGACGGCCGACGGTGTAGTCCAGCGCTTCGATGAAGCCCAAAGCACCGCGCGCCTGCAGGCTTTCCAGGCGGCGCAAATTGGCCACCGCGGCCTGCGGCTCCACCAGCGCGGCCAGCGCGCTGGCGTAGGGCGCCACCACGCGTTCGTCGGGCGGTGTGCGGCGCAGCGCCAGGCGCGGCACGCCCTGCGGTGCGTACTGGTAGGCCAGCGAGCGGTCGGCGGCGGCATAGGCCGACTCACTGACGCCCCAGGGCACATGGTGGGCGCGGGCGTAGTCGCGCTGTTCTTCGACGGCCATGTGGCTGGCGCAGGCCAGCACGCTGCCGCGCGGTTCGTCCAGCACCAGCGCGGGCATCAGGTATTCGAACATCGATCCCGACCACGAACGCAAGCCTACCTCGCGCACCGTGGCCTGGAAGGGCCGGCCCAGTGCGGCCCAGTGGGTGGCCGGAACGTCGCCCTTGGCGATGGCCCACAGGCTGGCCAGGCGCGACTCGCTGGCCAGCAAGTCGTAGTGGCCGGCGTCCAGTTGCTGGTCGTCCACGCGCCAGCCGATGTGCAGCAGGCGGCGGCGCGGGTCGTACAGAAAAGCGAAGTCAGCGGCTGCGGCGAACTGGCGGCAGCGCTGCGCCAGTTCGCTCAGGTGGGCCTGCAGCGGCAAGTTGCCGGCCGCCCGGGCGGCCGTCTCATCGCAGGCCGTGGCCACCGCCAACAGGTGGCCGCAGAGGTTGCCGCTGTCCACCGCCGACACATAGGCCGGCGCCAGCGTTTGCAGCGTGCGGGTGTCCATCCAGTTCATGAAGTGGCCGCGCTCGCGGGGCAGGCGGTCCAGCGTGTCCAGCGTGGCCTGCAGGCGGTCGGCCATCTGCTGCGGTGTGACCCAGCCGAAGGCCCGCGCGCAGGCCAGCGACAGCAGGTACATGCCGATGTTGGTGGGCGAGGTGCGCTGGGCGATCAGTTCGTGCGGCACGGTCTGCACGTTGTCGGGCGGCAGGTGGTTGCTGTCCGCATTGACGTATTGCGCGAACCAGGCCCAGGTGTCACGCGCCACGCCGCGCAGGTAATCGGCGTCGGCGGCGGGCAGCGGCGCCGGGGTGGCGCCGGGGCGGCTGGCCAGGGCGATCCACAGCGGCGTGGCCATCCACAGGGCACACAACACCACCGTCAGCAGCGGTGCCGGTGTGCCCAGAACCAGCAGGCTGGCGCCCAGCGCAAGGGCGGCCAGTGTCACGCCAGCGTGGGCGCGCGCCAGCGCCTGCGGTCCGTGCAGGGCGGCGGCTTCGGCGGCGGCGGCGGTGGTCCACTGCAGCAGGCCGCGCCGGCTGACCTGGGTGCGCCACAGCGCACGGACTATGGCGTCTACCAGCAACAGCGCCTGCCGAAGCCACAGCGCCAGGTGCCACAGCAGGCCCAGCAACGTGCGGCCCAGTTCGCCCAGCGCCTGCCGCGCGAAGTGGCGCAGCGCCAGGTCGTCGCGGCTGGGCGCCAGACCGGTGATGGCGCCCACCAGCGGGCCGGCGCCGAAGGCCGCTGCGGCCAGGGCCAGCGCGGCCCAGGGCGACACCGGCCCGCCGGCCAGGCCGATCAGCAACAGCGCCAGCGCGGCCGGCGCCACCAGCGAGCGGCGCAGGTTGTCCAGCAGCTTCCAGCGCGCAATAGCGCGCAGGCCATAGTGCTGGGCCTGGGTCAGCAGCGGCAGCAACTGCCAGTCGCCGCGCGTCCAGCGGTGGGTGCGCGCAGCGGCCACGTCGGCGTGGCTGGGTGCGGGTTCAATGACGGCCACGTCGCTGACGCTGCCGCAGCGCGCGATGCAGCCTTCCAGCAGGTCGTGGCTGAGGACCTGGTTTTCCGGCAGCCTGCCGGCCAGCACGGCCTGCATGGCGGCCACGTTGAGCAGGCCCTTGCCGGTGAAGCTGCCTTCGTCGAAGAGGTCTTGGTAAACCTCGGAGGCGACGGCGTTGTAGGGGTCGCTGCCGGCCGCGCCGGCAAACAGGCGGTGGAAGAGCGAAGCTTGTTCGGGGGCCTGCAACTGGCCCTGCGCGTCGGTGGGCCAGGCCGCCACCAGGCGCGGCTGCAAGATGCCGTGGCCGCCGACGACGCGACGGCTCGCCAGGTCGATGCGCGGCTGGTTCAGCGGGTGCGCGGCGATGCCCACCAGCTCGCGCAGCGCGCCGGGTGGCAGCACGGTGTCGCTGTCCAGCGTGACGATGTAGGGCGTGCCGGGCTGCGGTTGTGAACGCGCACCCAAATGGATGAAGGCCTGGGCGGCGCCGTCGGCGCCGGCCAGCAGCGCCACCAGTTGCTCGAGCTTGCCGCGCTTGCGTTCCCAGCCTATCCAGCGCTGTTCGCTGTCGCACCACAGGCGCTCGCGGTGCAGCAGCAGGAAGCGGCGTTGCGCGCCCGGGCCGGGGCCGTGGCGGGCCTCCAGGGTGTCGATGGCGGCCACGGCGGCGGCCAGCAGCGCAGCGTCGGCAGGGGTGCGCGCGCTGTCGGCGTCGGCGTGGTCGGTCAGCAGCGCGAACTGTGCCTGCGCCTCGCGGTTGGCCAGGTAGTGGCTTTCCAGGCGCAGCGCCAGCGCGGCCACGGTGGCTGGGCTGCTGAGCAGCGCCGGCAGCACCACCAGCACGCGGTGCTCGGCGGGTATGCCGTCGGCCAGCGCCAGCCGGGGCAGGCGACGCGGCGACACCGATTCGCTGATCAGGCGGTTCAGTGCCGCGACGACGGCTTCGCTGGCCGGCCACAAGGCCAGCAGCGCCACCAGCGTCCACCAATACGGTCCGGCCTGCGGGGCCATGGCGCCGCCCATCCAGCCCCAAACCAGGGCCAGCGTGCCCAGGCCCAGCGTGCCCACCAGCAGCGGCAGGGCGGCGCGTGCGCGCCAGCGCGGGTCCAGCCCGGGGTGCAGGCCCAGCGCCG
>JAYVBO010000359.1:0-3334 GCA_043750435.1 Betaproteobacteria bacterium
TGTCACCGGCCGCCACTTCAGCGGCCACATGGGCTTCATGCACCGCCTTGTGGGCCAGCATCGGCTGGCCGATGATGTCGCCGATGGCAAAGATGTGGGACACGTTGGTGCGCATCTGGATGTCGACCGGCACAAAACCACGGTCGGTGACGGTGATACCGGCTGCCTCGGCACCCAGTTTTTTACCGTTGGGCGTGCGGCCAACCGCTTGCAGCACCAGGTCGTACACGCCTTCGCTTTTCACGCCGTCCAGGCCTTCAAACATCACACGAATGCCATTGGCCGTGGCTTCGGCGCCCACGGTCTTGGTCTTCAGCATCAGCTTGTCGAAGCGGTGGGCGTTGAACTTCTGCCAGACCTTGACGAGGTCGCGGTCGGCGCCCTGCATCAGGCCGTCGAGCATTTCCACCACGTCCAGCCGTGCACCCAGCGCGGAGTAGACGGTGCCCATTTCCAGACCGATGATGCCGCCGCCGATGACCAGCATGCGCTCGGGCTTCTGGCGCAATTCCAGCGCGCCGGTGCTGGTGACGATGCGCGGGTCGTCCTTGGGCAAGGACGGTAGCTTCACGGCTTCGGAACCGGCCGCGATGATGGCGTTCTTGAACTTGATCGTCTGCTTCTTGCCGTCGGCGCCCGTCACGGTCAGGTGATACGGATCGGCGAATTCGCCAACGCCCGTCACCACCGTCACCTTGCGCATCTTGGCCATCGCGGCCAGACCGCCGGTGAGCTTGCCCACCACCTTGTTCTTGTGCGCCAGCAGCTTGCCCAGGTCGAGCTTGGGCTTTTCGAAAGTCACGCCCAGATCGGCGAAGTGCGTGACTTCGTCCATCACCGAAGCCACGTGCAGCAGCGCCTTGCTGGGGATGCAGCCCACGTTCAGGCAGACGCCCCCCAGCACCGGGTAGCGTTCGACGATGACCGTCTTCATGCCCAGGTCAGCCGCGCGGAAGGCGGCGGAATAGCCGCCGGGGCCGGCGCCCAGCACCAGCATGTCGCATTCCAGATCGGCGCCACCGGCGTAGCTGGCGGCGGCAGGGGTGGGTGCCGCGGCAGTGGACGGCGCTGCTTGGGCAGCCGGCGCGGCAGCAGCGGCAGCGGGAGCCGGTGAGGGCGCAGCGGCGGCCGCGCTTTCCAGCGCCAGCACCACCGAACCCATGGCCACTTTGTCGCCGATCTTGACTTTCAGCGCCTTGACGACGCCGCCGGCCGATGAGGGAATTTCCATCGAGGCCTTGTCGCTCTCAACGGTGATCAGGCTTTGCTCGGGCTTGACGGTGTCGCCCACCGCGACGAGCAATTCAATGACGGTCACTTCGGTGAAATCGCCGATGTCCGGCACCAGGATGTCGATAAGGGCCATGGTGTCTCCTTCAGTCTTTCTTCTTGAACTTGAATGTGTGTACGCGTGCCGGACCAGCCGAACTGGTGTCGAATTCGCAACCGGCCAGCACGCCGGCTTCGGCAATTTCAGCCGCGCTGCGCGCCTTGTCGTAAACCGCGTGCATGGCGCCCAACGCGAAACGCCGGCCGGAGCCGATGGCCCAGAAGCGTTCGAACTCGAAGACCTCGCGGTAGCTTTCGACGCCGAAGATGCCTTGCGCGTTGGCGATCAATATCGAGTACTGGCTGCTCTCATAAGGGTCGCTGTCGTGCTCCTTCGTGTTCATGAAGAAGCGCTCTTTCAGCTTGGGGTGCAGCTGCAAGAAGGTGTCGAACAGGCCTTCACGGCTGTCGAGCTTTCGCTCTTCAGCCGTCAGCGCCGACAGCGCCTGGCGCAGCACCGGCATGTGCGCCGTGCTGCCCACGGCGCCGACCCACGAGTCGGCGATGGCGAACAGCTTGTCGTTCGCCTCGTAGCCTGGCGGCAGGCGCATCTCGCCGAAGGTGATCAACGAGTCCGATGCGATGGCCAGCGTGTTGCCCTTGCGGGCGACGACGACGGTGCTCAAAGCAACACGCGGCGGAAGTCGCCGAGAAGTTGCGCGAACGTCGCCGCGAAACGTGCGCCGGACGCACCGTCAATGACGCGGTGGTCGTACGACAGTGACAGCGGCAGGATCAAACGCGGCTGGAAGGCCTTGCCGTCCCACACCGGCTTCATCGCGCTCTTGGAAAGGCCCAGGATGGCCACCTCGGGTGCGTTGACGATGGGCGTGAAGTCGGTGCCGCCGATGCCGCCCAGGCTGCTGATGCTGAAGGTGCCACCGGTCATGTCGGCCGGGCCCAGCTTGCCGTCGCGCGCCTTCTTCGACAGCTCGGCCATCGCTTGCGCTATCTGCACGATGCCCAGGGTGTCGGCGTTCTTCAGCACCGGCACCACCAGGCCATTCGGCGTGTCGGCTGCGAAGCCAATGTTGTAGTACTGCTTGTAGACCAGTTCATCGCCGTCCAGGCTGGCGTTGAAGGTCGGGTGCTTCTTCAGCGCGGCCACGGCGGCCTTGATGACGAAGGCCAGCATCGTGAACTTCACGCCCGCCTTCTCGTATTCCTTGTTGGACTGCACGCGGAAGGCTTCCAGCTCGGTGATGTCGGCCTCGTCGTTGTGCGTGACGTGGGGAATCATCACCCAGTTGCGGTGCAGATTGGCGCCGCTGATTTTCTGGATGCGGGTCAGCGGCTTGCGTTCGACGGCACCGAACTTCGCGAAGTCCACCACCGGCCAGGGCAGCAGCCCCGGGATGCCTCCGCCCTTGGCCGCTGGCGCGGCTGCAGGCGTCTTGACCTTTTGCGCTTCGGTGCGCGTGTCGCCGGCCATCACACCCTTGACGAAACCTTGCACGTCAGTCTGCGTGATACGGCCCTTGGGACCGCTGCCCTGCACTTCAGCCAGCGGCACGCCCAGTTCGCGCGCAAAGCGGCGGATGGACGGCGAGGCATGCGGCAGCGCGCCCTTGGCGGCCGTCGGTTCGTGGGCCGGCATGACGGCCGGTACCGCGGCGGCCGCCGTTGCGGTCGCGGCAGCGGCTTGCGCCGGTGCAGCAGCGGCCGCGGCAGGCGCGGCCGCTGCTGCAGGTGCGGCCGCACCGGCCCCCAGCAGCATCACGACCGGCGTGCCCTTCTTGACCTTGTCGCCGACCTTGACCAGCAGGCTCTGCACGACGCCGGCATGCGAACACGGGATCTCCATCGAGGCTTTGTCGCTCTCGACCGTGATCAGGCTTTGCTCAACCTTGACGCTGTCGCCCGGCTTGACGAAGACCTCGATGACGGTGACCTCATCGAAGTCGCCGATGTCGGGCACCACCACCTCGATGGCGGCGCTGGCCGCTGCCGGTGCCGCCACGGCTGCCGGTGCCGCAGCACCGGCGGCTTCCAGCACCAGCACCAG
>JAYVBO010000360.1:0-3329 GCA_043750435.1 Betaproteobacteria bacterium
CGCTGGCGTGGATGTGGGTGTGCTCGCGGGCCACCACCTCGGCCAGTTCCTTGCAATCGGTGGGCACCTTCAGGCGTTCAGCCAGCAGCTTGGCCAGCTTGGCGCTGCGGCCTTCGTGGCCGATGTGGCGCGGCCAGGCGGCTTTCGCGGTGTTGCCTTTGCCCAGGTCATGGCCCACGCAGGCCCAGCGCACGGCCAGCGGCGCGTCAACACGCGCGCACTGGTCCAGCACCAGCATCAGGTGCAGGCCGGTGTCGATTTCGGGGTGGTGTTCGGGCGGCTGCGGCACGCCCCACAGGCGGTCCACTTCGGGCAGCAGCCGCGCCAGCGCGCCGCAGTCGCGCAGCACCTGCAGCATGCGGCTGGGGCGCGGCGCCATCAGCCCGCGCGACAGTTCCTGCCAGACGCGTTCGGGCACCAGCGCATCCACCTCGCCATTGGCCACCATCTCGCGCAGCAACGCCAAGGTTTCGGCTGCCACGGTGAAGTCGGGGAAACGCGCCGCCAGCCGCGCCACGCGCAGCAGGCGCACCGGGTCTTCCACGAAGGCCGGCGAAACGTGGCGCAGCACCTTGGCGGCGATGTCGGCCTGGCCGTTGAACGGGTCGATCAGCCTGCCGTCGTCGGCCTGCGCGATGGCGTTGATGGTCAGGTCGCGGCGCAGCAGGTCTTCTTCCAGCGTCACCTCGGGCGCGGCGTGCACGGTGAAGCCCTGGTAACCCCGGCCGCTTTTGCGTTCGGTGCGCGCCAGGGCCACTTCCTCACCCGTGTCGGGGTGGATGAAGACCGGGAAATCCTTGCCCACCGGCTTGTAGCCCAGGGCTTGCATCTGTGCGGGCGTGCTGCCCACGACGACCCAGTCGCGGTCGCTGTGCGGCAGGCCCAGCAGGGCGTCGCGCACGGCGCCGCCGACCACATAGCGTTGCAAGGTGCTCACGCGCGCGGCGTGCGGTCGGGGTTGCGGTAGGGCTCGTCCTCGGGCACGTAGTCGTGCTCGGTCAGCGCGCCGGCCACCCAGGCGGCCACACCGGGCGCCGCCGCCACCCGTGCGACATAGCTTTTCACGTGGGGCGACATCGGCAGCGCATAGCCACGCAGGCGCATGCAGACCGGCGCGTACATCGCGTCCACGGCGCCGAATTCACCGTACAGGAAAGGCCCGCCGCTGGCCGCCAGCGCTTCCAGCCACATCACTTCGATGCGTTCGACATCGGCCCGCAAAGCCGCCTGTTCAGCCCACAGCCGGGCCCCCACGGCCGACAGATTGGCCTCGATGTTCATCGGGCAGTGGCTGCGCAGCGCGCCGAAACCGGCGTGGATTTCGGACGCCAGGCAGCGCGCCCGGGCGCGGTCCTGGATGTCTTCGGGCCAAATGCCGCGGACCGGGAATTTCTCGCTCAGGTATTCGATGATGGCCAGGCTGTCCCAGACCGCGAAGCTGTCGTCCAGCAGCACCGGCACCTTGCCGGCCGGGCTGTGCAGGGACACCGCGCGGTGGAAGTGCGAACCAGGGCCGAAGTCGAAGCGCACTTTCACTTCTTCGAAATGCAGGCCCAGCTGCTTCATCAGCACCCAGGGGCGCATCGACCAGGACGAATAGTTCTTGTTGCCGATCACGAGTTGCATCACAAGCTCCTTGGGGACATGCGCCGCATGCTACGGGCGGGGTGTCGGGCGTCGGGGTGCGAGCCGGCGGCTGGCTAGCGGCCCGCCTGGCGGCGCCAGGGGTCCAGCCGCGCGCAGGCTGACAGCTGACCCAGGTAGACGGGCGCCACGGCTTCCAGCGCAGTGGCGCTGATGCCCAGCGCCGACAGCCCCGGCAACTGGCCGGTGGCGACATTGGGCATGGCCATCGAATCGACGTTGTCGCGCGACATCAGGGGTTCGCCGGGCAGGCATTCCATCGCCAGCGCCTGCAGCTTGGCCAGCGCTGTGGGCAGTGGAATTTGCGGCCGGTCGTGGCCCGACCACTGCCCCGCCAAATGCACCAGCTGCGACAGCGTGTACACCGTCGGACCTGTGCATTCATAGGTCAGACCGATGGTGGCAGCGTCGTCCAGGCAGGCCACGATGGCCGCTGCCACATCGTCCACCCACACCGGCTGGAAGCGCGCACCGCTGCCGGCCAGCGGCAGCACCGGCGCCACCGCCTGCAGCGTGGCGAAGAGGTTCAGGAAGCGGTCTTCGGCCCCGAAGATGACCGAAGGCCGCAGCAGCGTGAGGTCGACTGCCGGCGTGCGCAGTGCGGCCTCGCCGGCGGTCTTGCTGCGCAGGTAATGGGAAGGCGCGGCAGCCCCCACGCCCAAGGCGCTGACGTGAACCACGCGGCGCACGCCGGTGGCCGCGCAGGCCTGCGCCAGGCGGCGCGGCAGCTCGACATGCACGCGCTGGAAGGCCGCCGCGTTGCCGTGCAGGATGGCAATCAGGTTGATGACCGCCGTGCTGCCGGCCACCAGCGCCGCCAGTTGCGCGTCGTCATGGACGTTGGCCTGCACCACGGCCACCGTGGGCAGCGAGCGCACGGTGTTGGCGTGCTGCTGCCGGCGCGTCGGCACGGTGATGGTGGCGCTGGCACTGCGCGACGCCAGGCGGGCGCAAACGGCGCGCCCGACGAAGCCGGTGCCGCCCAGAACCAGGATGTTTTCAGGGGCTGTCGTCACGGAAGCTTTCAGTTCAAGGCGTGGCACGGTCGCGGTCGGGCGCGGCGGCGCCGGCCTCGCTCAGACCGGTCAGGGGGCCGATGGCCGGTCCCAGGCGCGACTTGAGCGTGGGCAGGTTCGGTGCGGTGGGCGGTGCCAGCAAGGCGGCGTAGTAGACGCTGTTGGACAGCACCTTTTTCACGTAGTCGCGGGTCTCGGTGAACGGAATGGTTTCGGCCCAGGCGGCGGGCTCCATCAGCGCGCCGCCTTCACGCCAGCGGCGCGGCCGGCCGGGGCCGGCGTTGTAGGCCGCGGTGGCCAGGGCCAGCGAGCCGCCGAAGTCGTCCAGCACGCGCTTCAGGTAGCTGGCGCCCAGCAGCAGGTTGGTGTCGCGGTCGTTGATCATCTCGGGCCGGTAATCCAGGCCGATCTGCTTGGCCGTCCACTTGGCCGTGGCCGGCATCAGTTGCATCAGGCCCGAGGCGCCGACACCCGAACGCACATCGGTGATGAAGCGCGATTCCTGGCGCATCAAACCGTACATCACCGCCGGGTCCAGGCCCACGGTGCGCGCCTTGGCGACGACCTGTTCACGAAAGGGCAGCGGGAAGCGCTGGGCGATGTCGATTTCGCCGCGCGTGCGCTCGCTGGTGTTGATGCAGCGGTCCCAGACCTCGCGGTCACAGGCCC
>JAYVBO010000361.1:0-3328 GCA_043750435.1 Betaproteobacteria bacterium
TGCCCGAGCCCGGTGCCCTGGCGTTGGTGATGATCGCGTTGGGCGCTGCGGCACTGGCCCTGCGCGGCCGGGCCTGAGGGGCCGGGTTCAGCGGCGCCGGCTGCGCGCCAGCAACTGCGCGCCCATCAACAGCGCCAGCAGCGCGTAGAGCGCCAGGCTGTAAAACTCGTAAGACACGCCGAAGAGCTTGACGGCCGCATCGGCGCAACTGGCGTAGGCCGCAAAGACCTCGGGCCAACGCTCAGACAGGCCGCTGCTTTGCACGATCTGGTCGGCCAGCGTCTGCTTGCACGAGGTGCTGGACGCCGCCACGAAGTGCTGCCACAGGGCGGCGGCGATGCCGCAAATCGACAGCAGCAACGCCAAGCCGGCCGAAGTTTTGCGCAGCGGCGGCAGGCGGATCAGCCAGCCCGGCAGCGCCGCCAAAGCGATGGCCACGAAGACCGCCCGCTGCAGCACGCACCAGGGGCAGGGCTGCATGTCCAGCCGGTACTGGGTGTAGAGCGCCGCGCCCACGGCGGCCAGCGGCAGCAGCACCGCCACAGCAAAGGGCCAGGCGGCCGGGCGTGTCATTCGACTTCGGCGATCAGTTCGATTTCGACGCAGGCGCCCATGGGCAGTTGCGCCACGCCGAAGGCACTGCGCGCGTGCGCGCCAACCTCGCTGCCCAGCACAGCCACCAGCAGTTCGCTGCAGCCATTGGTCACCAGGTGGTGTTCGGTGTAACGCGGCGCGCTGTTGACCAGGCTCAGCACCTTGACGATGCGTTTGACCTTGTTGAGGTCGCCGCCAACGGCCGCTTGCAGCGTGCCCAGCAGGTCGATGGCCACGGCGCGCGCCGCGCCCTTCGCCGCCTCGGTGGCCATGTCGGTGCCCAGCTGGCCAACCCAGGCCTTGCCATCTTGTTTGGCGATGTGGCCCGACAGGAAAACCAGTTTGCCGGTGCGCACGAAAGGCACGTAGGCCGCAGCCGGCGTGGACAGGGGCGGCAGGGTGATGCCAAGGGCTGACAGGCGGTCTGCAATGCTCATTCAGGGGGCCTTCCGATGGGGGTGCCGCAAGGGCTGCGGCGAGGCGGCGCGATCCTACACTGGCCCCTATGCAAGCGCGCGTGGGGCAGGGCGGTATCGGGCCGGCGGCAATTGCCGTGCTGCTGGGCTGCGCGGCGCTGGGCTGGCTGCTGGGCGTTGCGCTGCAACTGCAACAGGCCGAATTGGTGCCCGTGGGGCTGATGGCGGTGTGGGCCGCCGCATCCCTGCTGCTGGCGGCTGCAGCGGGCCGCTGGTGGCGCTGCTGGCCGGCCATCCTGGCCCTGAGCTTGGCGGCTGCCGCGCTGGGTTTTGCCAGCACCAGCCTGCGCGCCAGCTGGCGGCTGAGCGACGCATTGGCGCCGTCGCTGGAAGGCCCCGACATTGAGGTGACCGGCGTCATCAACGAGATGCCTCGCCTGGGCGCGCAGGGCCCGCGCTTTGTGCTGGACACCGAGAGCGCCCGCCTGGCCGGCCAGGCGGTGCGCGTGCCGCAGCGCTTGTCGCTGGGCTGGTACCGCAGCGCCGACGACGAGACCGTGCTGGCGGCACCCAGCGAAGACCTGCGCGCCGGCCAGCGCTGGCGTTTCACGGTGCGCCTGCGTGCGCCCCACGGCACGCTGAACCCGCACGGTTTCGACGTCGAACTGTGGCTGTTCGAACAAGGCATCGCCGGCACCGGCAGCGTGCGCGCGCGGCCCGAGACGCCAGCCGTCAAGCTGGCGGAATTGGCCGGTCATCCTGTGGAGCGCTGGCGCCAGACGGTGCGCGACGCCATCCTGGCCCGCGTCGCCGACCCGGCCGCAGCCGGCGTGCTGGCGGCCCTGGCCATCGGCGATCAGGCGGCCATCGATCGACCCGGCTGGGACCTCTTCCGCATCACCGGCGTGGCCCACCTGATGAGCATTTCGGGGCTGCACATCACGCTCTTCGCCTGGTTGGTGGGCGGCCTGGTGCGGCGGCTGTGGCGCTTGCAGCGGTGGCTGATGCTGGCCAGCCCGGCGCCGCTGGCGGCGCGCTGGATAGGCTGGGCGGCCGCCGCGGGCTACTCGCTGCTGGCCGGCTGGGGCGTGCCGGCGCAGCGCACGGTGTGGATGATCGGCGTGGTGGTGCTGCTGCGCACGCGCGGCCTGCGCTGGCCGCTGCACGTCGTGCTGCTGGCCGCTGCGGTGGTGGTGACGGTTTTCGACCCCTGGGCCATGCTGCAGCCGGGCTTCTGGCTGTCTTTCGGCGCGGTGGCCCTGCTGGTGGCCAGCGAGCCGGTGCAGGGCCAGGCACCGGCTGCAGCCCCAGGCTGGGTGGCGCGCCTGGGGCAGGGCGCGCGTGACGGCTTGCGCTCGCAGACCGTGGCCACCATCGGCCTGGCGCCGCTGAGCCTGGCTTTCTTCCAGCAGATTTCGCTGGTCGGCTACGCGGCCAATCTGGTCGCCATCCCGCTGGTCACGCTGCTGATCACGCCTTTGACCTTGCTGGGCGTGCTGCTGCCCCCGCTGTGGACCGCCGCCGCCTGGCTGGTGCAGGCCTTATCGACGTATTTGCAATGGCTGGCCAGCGCACCAGCCGTGGTCTGGTCGGCCGCAGCCGCGCCGCCTTGGGCGCTGGCGGCGGGCCTGCTGGCGGCCCTGCTGGCGGTGCTGCCCTTGCCCTGGCGCCTGCGCGCCCTGGCCCTGCCGCTGGTGCTGCCGCTGCTGCTGCCCGCCATCGAGCGGCCGGCCGAAGGCCAATTCGAACTGCTCGCCGCTGACATCGGCCAGGGCACGGCCGCGCTGGTGCGCACGCGCAGCCACCTGCTGCTCTTCGATACCGGGCCGCAGACCTCGCCCGACGTGGACGCCGGCAGCCGCGTGCTGGTGCCGCTGCTGCGGGCGCGCGGCGAAACGCGCATCGACCTGTTGATGCTCAGCCACCGCGATGCCGACCACGTCGGCGGCGCAGCGGCCGTGCTGGCGGCGGTGCCGGTCAGCGCCATGTCCAGTTCACTCACCGCCGACCACCCGTTGCTGGCCAACGCGCAGGGCCGGGGCGTGCCGCACAGCCTGTGCGTTGCCGGGCAAAGCTGGGTCTGGGAGGGCGTGCATTTCGCCGTGCTGCAGCCGGTGCTGGAAGACCACAGCCGGGGCCTCAAGCCGAATGCGCTGAGCTGTGTGCTGCGGGTGCAGGCGGCCAGCGGCCGCAGCGCGCTGTTGACCGGCGACATCGAAGCGCCGCAGGAAGCCGCGCTGCTGCAGCGCCTGCGCGGGGCGCTGCACAGCGACGTGCTGCTGGTGCCCCACCACGGCAGCCGCACCTCGTCCACTGCG
>JAYVBO010000362.1:0-3327 GCA_043750435.1 Betaproteobacteria bacterium
CTGCGGCGGGCCACCAGCGGGTGCTTCAGCGGATGGGCCAGCAGGCGGCCAGTGACCGAGTCGGGCTGCGCCGACAAATCGGCCACGCTGCCCTGCGCCACCAGGTGGCCGCCGCGCTTGCCGGCGCCGGGGCCGATGTCGATCAAATGGTCGGCGCGGCGTATGGTGTCTTCGTCGTGTTCGACCACCACCAACGTGTTGCCGGCCGCGCCCAGCTTGGCCAGCGCGTTCAGCAAGATGCCGTTGTCGCGCGGGTGCAGGCCGATGGTCGGCTCGTCCAGCACATAGCAAACGCCCTGCAGATTGCTGCCCAATTGCGCGGCCAGACGGATGCGCTGCGCCTCGCCACCGCTCAGCGTGGGCGCCGCGCGGTCCAGCGTCAGATAGCTCAGGCCCACGTCTTCCAGAAATTCCAGCCGGCTGTGGATCTCGGCCACCACGTCGCGCGCGATATCGGCGTCACGTCCGCTCAGGCGCAGCGCGTCCACCCACTGCCGTGCTTGCTGCACCGACAAACGCGCGATGTCGCTGATGGCCTGCGCTTCAAACGTCACGCCTCGCGCCGCCTTGTTCAGCCGCGCGCCGCCGCAGTCGCTGCAGGGCTCATCGACGACGCCTTCGGCCTCTGCTTCTTCGCTGGGGAAACTTTGCTCACGGCCCTTGTTGTCGTCGTCACGCACGCTGTCGTCGTAAACCTTGCGCTGTTCGCGCGTCAGCTTCAAGCCCGTGCCCACGCAGCCCGTGCACCAGCCGTGCTTGCTGTTGTAGCTGAACATGCGCGGGTCCAGTTCGGGGTAGCTGGTGCCGCAAACGGGGCAGGCGCGCTTGGTGGAAAACACCTTCACCTCGCCCACGCCCAAGCCCTGCGTGCCGCCGGGCAGCATCGAAGTGTCCAAGCCGTCCAGCGGGTGCAGCAAGTGCAGCACGCCCTTGCCCAGGTCCAGCGCCTTGCTCAACAGCGCGCGCAATTCGGCCTCGTTTTCCGGCGTGATGAGGATGTCGCCCACCGGCAGTTCCAGCGTGTGTTCCTTGAAACGGTCGATGCGCGGGAAGGGGTTCAGCGACAGGAATTCGCCGTCCACGCGCAAATGCGTGTGGCCGCGCGCCTTGGCCCATTTGGCCAGGTCGGTGTAGACGCCTTTGCGGTTGATCACCAGCGGCGCCAGCAGGCCGACGTGCTGGCCCTTGTGGTCGCGCAACAGCTGCGCTGCGATGCTCTCGGCGCTTTGCGCCTTCACCGGCGCGCCGTCGTGCACGCAGTGCTGCAAGCCCAGCTTCACCCACAGCAGCCGCAGGAAGTGCCAGACCTCGGTGGTGGTGGCCACGGTGCTCTTGCGGCCGCCGCGGCTCAGCCGCTGTTCGATGGCCACCGTGGGCGGTATGCCGTAAACCGCGTCCACCTCGGGCCGCCCGGCCGGCTGCACGATGCTGCGGGCGTAGGCGTTCAGGCTTTCCAGATAGCGCCGCTGCCCTTCGTTGAACAGGATGTCGAAGGCCAGCGTGCTCTTGCCCGAACCGCTGACGCCGGTGACCACGTTGAACTTGCCGCGCGGAATGTCCACGCTCAGGCTCTTCAGGTTGTGCTCTTTGGCGTTGACGATGCGGATGGACTGATCAGCATCTTGGCGTGCCTTGCGTGCCGCGCGCAACACGCTCTGCAGCGCGCGGCCTTCCTCGGCTTTCGGCGTGCCGAAACCCAGTGATGCTTCGTAGTCGCGCAGCGCGGCACCGGTGTGCGAAGTCGGGTGCGCTTTCACATCGTCGGGCGTGCCGTAGCAGACCACTTCACCACCGGCTTCGCCGCCTTCAGGCCCAAGGTCGATGATCCAGTCGGATGCGCGAATCACGTCCAGGTTGTGTTCGATGACCAGCAGCGAATGCCCGGCATCTTGCAGCTTGCGCAGTGCGCGCATCAGCTTGGCGATGTCGTCGAAATGCAGGCCCGTGGTGGGCTCGTCGAACAGGAACAGCGTGCCGCGTTTGGCCAGGCGCTGCATCGAACTCTGCGCCGCGTCGGCCAGGAAACCGGCCAGCTTCAGCCGCTGCGCTTCACCGCCGCTCAGCGTCGGCACCGGTTGGCCCAAGCGCACGTAATCCAGCCCGACATCGACGATGGGCTGCAGCCGCGCGACCACTTCGCGGTCGGCCTGGAACAACTGCGCGGCCTCGGCCACGGTCAGGTCCAGCACATCGGCGATGGACAGTTGGCGCGGCCCGCGCACGATCTTCACGTCCAGGATTTCGGCGCGGTAACGCCGGCCGTCGCAATCGGGGCAACGCAAATAAACGTCGCTGAGGAATTGCATTTCGACGTGTTCGAAACCACTGCCGCCGCAAGTCGGGCAGCGGCCGTCGCCGGCATTGAAACTGAAGGTGCCGGCGGTGTAACTGCGTTCGCGGGCCAGCGGCAAGTCAGCGAACAGCTTGCGCAATTCGTCGAAGGCGCCCACGTAACTGGCCGGGTTGCTGCGCGCGGTTTTGCCGATGGGGCTTTGATCGACGAAGACCGCGTCGCTCAAGAAATCAGCGCCCAGCAATTGATCGAAGGCGCCCGGCGTTTCGGTGGCCTTGCCGAAGTGGCGGGCCAACGCGGGGTAGAGCACGTCCTGGATCAGCGTGCTCTTGCCCGAGCCGCTGACGCCGGTCACACACACCAGGCGCTGCAGCGGAATGCTGACGCTGACGTTCAACAGGTTGTGGTCGCGCGCGCCTTCCAGAATGAGCTTGGGCGTGGCTTCGTTGACCAGTTTTCGAAAGCCCAGCCCAACTTGTTTGCGGCCGCCCAGGTAGGCGCCGGTCAGCGTGTCGGCATCGCGCGCGGCTTCGGGTGTGCCGTCGAAAACAATCTGCCCGCCGCGTTCGCCGGGGCCCGGGCCCATGTCGATCAAGCGGTCGGCCGCCAGCATCACCGCCGGGTCGTGTTCAACGACGACCAACGTGTTGCCCGCGTCGCGCAGCCGCTGCATGGCGACGACGATGCGGTTCATGTCGCGCGGGTGCAGGCCGATGCTGGGTTCGTCCAGCACGAAGAGCGTGTTGACGAGTGAGGTGCCCAACGCCGTGGTCAGGTTGATGCGCTGCACTTCGCCACCGCTGAGCGTGCGGCTCTGGCGGTCCAGCGTGAGATAGCCCAGGCCGACATCACACAGGTATTTCAAGCGCGTGCGTACTTCGTCCAGCAGCAGCTTCAGCGCGTCGTCGAGCAGCGTGCTGGGCAGCACCAGGGTGTCGAAAAATCGGCGCAGGCGTTCGATGCTGAGTTGCATCGCGTCGTTCAGATTCAGGCCCGGCAAGGCTTCCAACTGTTCACGGTTCCAGCCTGTGCCC
>JAYVBO010000363.1:0-3322 GCA_043750435.1 Betaproteobacteria bacterium
AAGGCCAGCGCCTGGAATTCGCTCTGCGCGCCGTTGCCGATCAAGGCCATGCTGCGGCTGCCCGGGCGGGCCAGCACGCGGGCGGCCAGCGCCGACATCGCGGCGGTGCGGATGGCGGTGGTCAGCGTCAGTTCCGACAGCAGACGCGGCGCGCCGGTGGCCACGTCGGCCAGCACGCCGAAGGCCATCACCGTGGGCAGGCCCAGACGGTGGTTGCCGGGGTGGCCGTTGACGTACTTGAAGGCGAAGTGCGCAGCATCGGCGATGGGCATCAACTCGATCACCCCCACGTCGGAATGGCTGGCCACGCGGGCCGTCTTGTCGAAGTCGTTCCAGCGGCGGTAGTCAGCTTCGATGCGCGCTGCCACGCCGGCGATGCAGGCCGGCAGGCCCTTGCGCCGCACGATCTGGATCAGGTCTTGGGCGCCGAGGAAAACGGTCAGTGGGTAGCGTGATGGCGGCATGGCGGACTCGGCTAAAAATGGACTACCGCCAGTCTGCGCAAACCCCGCGTCAAGCGATAGCGGCAGCTTCGTCACCTTTTGCAGACCCTGCTGGCAAATCAGCAGAATCGGCTGCCTAAATGCGCAACCGGGCCCCGCCGGATTGACAGCGCGACGGGGGCCCGGCCTAATCCGGCGTCCATCATGCCGGACCATCGTTCCGCATGTAGAAACGTATTTGCAGCCCAAAAAAGCCCAAATTCGCAAAGACGCGGGCCGCCTTTCAGAAAGTTTTCATGGCTCTCAATTCCACCGTCAAGGCCGACGCCCACGCACCCGCCATCACCGAAATGCTGGCCGCCTTTGTGGCCAGCCACCCCAGCCAGGGTTGGAGCGCGGCGGTGGACGCTGAAGCCCACCGCACCTTCGCCAATTGGGTGGGTTGCGCCATCGGGCCGTCGGCCCACGAAACCGTCAACGCCGCCCTGGCCGCCGTGGAAGAACTGCAGCCCGCGCCGCAAGCCAGCCTGCTGGGCCGGCGCGAGAAGGTAGACATCGCCAGCGCGGCGCTGATCAACGGCATCAGTTCGCACACCTGGGACTTCGACGACACCCACCTGAAAACCATCATCCACCCCGCCGGCCCGGTGGCACCGGCAACACTCGCGCTGGCCCAACACCTGGGCAAGAGCGGGCGTGACCTGATCGACGCGCTGGTGCTGGGCGTGGAGGTGTCCTGCCGCGTCGGCAACGCCATCTACCCCGACCACTACGACCGGGGCTGGCACATCACCGGCACCACCGGCATGCTGGGCAGCGCCGCCGCCTGTTCGCGCCTGCTGGGCCTGGACGCCGCGCGCACGCAGATGGCGCTGGGCATTGCGGCGTCGCAACCCACCGGCCTGCGCGAACAGTTCGGCACCATGACCAAACCCTTCCACCCGGGCGGCGCGGCGCGCGTGGGCTTGATGTCGGCGCTGATGGCCAAGCACGGCTACACCGCCAGCCAGCGCGCGCTGGAAGCACCGCGCGGGTTGATGCAGGTGTTCAGCGACAAGACCGATTGGTCCGAGATCACCGACAAACTCGGCAGCAGTTGGGAAATCGCGCTGAACACCTACAAGCCATTCGCCTGCGGCATCGTCATCCACCCCAGCATCGACGGCTGCGTGCAACTGCGCGATGCCCACGGCCTGAAGGCTGACGATGTCGAGTCCATCACGCTGCGTGTGCACTCGCTGGTGCTGGAGTTGACCGGCAAGAAGACGCCGGCCGACGGCCTGCAAAGCAAGTTCAGCGTCTACCACTCGTGCGCGGCCGGGCTGATCTTCGGCCGTGCCGGCGAGCACGAATACACCGACGAGGTCGTCAACCGCGCCGACGTGCTGGCACTGCGCGCCAAGGTCTCGGCCATCGTCGACGACGGCATCAGCGAAGCCTCGGCCGACGTGACCATCCGTACCGCCGACGGCCGCACGCTGCATGTCTTCGTGCAGAACGCCATCGGCAGCGTCGAGCGGCCGATGACCAACGCGCTGCTGTGCGCCAAGTTCACCGGCCAGGCCGAGCCGGTGCTGGGTGCCGACAAGACGGCCCGCGCCTGGGCGCTGTCGCTGGGCATTGCGCAGTGCGCGGACCTGAACGATTTTTTTGCCGCCTGCACGCTTTAAACCCACGCTCTGATCCGCACCGGGAGTTCCGTCGCATGAAGTTCAAGCACTGCTTGGCCGCGCTGGGCGCGGTGGGTCTGCTGGCCCAGTCCACCACCGCGCAAGCGCAAACGCCAGCGCAGGCCGCCTACCCGGTCAACCGCGTCACCCTGGTCACGCACAGCAGCCCGGGTGGCGGCACCGATTTGTTCCTGCGTGAACTGACGCAATACCTGACGCCGCTGATGAAGACCAGCTTCTCGGTGGAAAACATCCGTGGCGGCAGCGGTGCCACGGCCGTCGCCCACGTGGCCGGCGCCAAACCCGACGGCGGCACGTTTTACGGCACCACGCCGACCTACATCCAGACCACGCTGCTCAGCAAGCCGGCGGTGGGTTACGACGGCCTGGACCCCATCGCCATCGTCTTCATCGACCCCGAGGTGCTGTACACGCGCACCGAGTCACCGCACAAGACGCTGGGCGACGTGATCGCCTTCGCCAAGGCCAACCCGGGCAAGAGCCGCTGGGGTGCCAGCAACCCGGCGTCCCTCGAACGCCTGGCGCTGGAACGGCTGGCGCGCAGCACCGGCGTGAAGGTGCCCATCGTCAGCCATGAAGGCGGCGGCGACCAGATGATCGGCGTGCTGAACGGCACCTACGACATCGGTATCGGCGAGATGCAGGAACTCAAGGGCCAGCTCGAAGCCGGCAAGATCCGCCTGCTGGCCGTGCTGACCGAAAAGCGGCTCGACGGACTGCCGAAATTGGCGACCGCGAAAGAGCAAGGCTTCAACGTTGTCGTCACCAAGTTCCGCGGCATCGCCGGGCCCAAGGGCGTCAGCGACGAGGTGGCCAAGGCCTGGGAGGACGGCCTGCGCAAGGCCTTGGACAACCCGGCCTACAAGGCGGCCATCGCCAAGGAAAACCTCATCCCCGCGCTGATGGGCCGCGCTGAGGCGCGCAAGTTCACCGCGCAGTTCGTGCAGGACGTGACGGCGTCGCTGAAAGAGCTGGGCGTCATCAAATGACGCTGCGCTTCAGTGACCGCCAGCGCGACCGGCTGCTGGCGGTGGTGGTGGCCGTCTTTGCGGCCAGCACCATCGCAGCGGCGCGTGGCATTGAGGACAGCCTGCTGTCCGACGCGGTGGGCGCCGGTGGCGTGCCGCAGGGTGTGGGCATCGCGATGTTGGTGGCGGCGGTGGCGCTGTTCATCAAAACCTTCATGGG
>JAYVBO010000364.1:0-3321 GCA_043750435.1 Betaproteobacteria bacterium
TCGACGGCCAGGGCCGCGTCGTCGCCCGGGGCGTCGATGAACCGGAACACCGCATCACGCAGGCAGGCAATACCCAGCAGGCCGTGGCCAGCTTGCGCCACCACCACGTGGCGAGCCCGGGCGCCCAGCGCCTGGACCACACGTTCGGCATGCCGGGGCGGCGTGGCCGGGTCGGCGCCGCCCGACAGCACCAGGGTCGCCGAACGCGCCGGCGGCAACTGGTAGAACAGGCCGGGTACGGCGCCTTGCGGCCAGCCGGCGCAGACTTGCCGGTAGATCTGCTCGAAGGTGTCGCCGTAGTCGCCACCCGGCTTGTCCGGCGACATCCCCACGCGCGGCAGGTCTTCGGCGCAAACCACCGAAAAGTGCATGCCTTCGGCCAAGGCGCCGCTGCGGTTGGCGCTGGAAGTGGCCAGCGACAGGCCCAGCAGCGGTTCGAAACGGCCGCGCGCGGCTTCGCTGATGGCCAGCGGCAGTGCCGCCGCCACGGCCGGCACGTAGAGCGGCGCCCGCGTCATGCCCAGCACGCCGTCGCGCGTCATCGTGATGCGTTCGACCACACCCGTGACAGGGTGGGCCACGCTCACCACCTTGGGCAGGCCGGCCAGCAAGGACTGCCAGTCGGCGCGCAGCGTGGGGTAGCGCGTGCGGCAGCGGGCATCACCTTCGCAGGCCGCGAGTTCGGCTTCCAGCGCGGCCTGGTTGTCGGTGGAAAAGGAAGCCGGCAAGGCCATGTCGGGCGGCGCCACGCCGTCCAGCACGGTGCGCCGCACGGCCTTGGGAAATTGCCGCTGGTATTCCAGCGCGGCGCGCGTGCCGTAAGAACCGCCGACCAGATTGATGTAGTCCACCTCCAGCGCAATGCGCACGGCTTCCACGTCTTGCGCGGCCAGCCAGGTGGTGTAGTGGCGCAAGTCGCCGTAGGGCAATCTCTGCAGCGCCTGGCGGCAGTCGGCCATGCGCGCCACCGCGTCGGCGGTGCTGGCGTTTTCGGCCAGCGGACGGGTGGGTGGCGCTTCGGGGCAGCGCAGCGGCGCACTGCGGCCGGTGCCGCGCTGGTCGATGAAGACCAGGTCGCGGCGGTTGCTCAGGCGCTGCAGCATGCGGCTGACCGGCCCGGCCAGGCTGATGGCACTTTGCCCCGGCCCGCCAGCGAAGAAAAAAACCGGATCGGGCTTGCGGTTGCGCGCCAGCGCCGGCAGCAAGGCGAAGTGCACGTCGATCTGCACGCCCTGCGGCCGGCTGGGGTCCAAAGCCCGCTTGACCACGCCGCACCAGGCTTCGTGTTCAACGCCGGGCAGGCGGCAAACTTTCAGGCCGTGTCGTTGCTCGGCGGCCTGGGCGGCCGGTGCGCACGCCAGACCGAACAGGGCAGCCGCAAGCAGCCCCGCGAAGTAGATCTTGTTCATGACGGCCATTTTCTGTGAGGCCTGCAGCCCACAGGTCTGCCTAGCAACGAGCGGGCTGATAGGTGTGATCAATGGCCGGTCAGGTGCTTCAGGCCACCAGGCGCTTGAGTTCGCCGCTGGCGATCAGCGCGGCCAGGTCCTTGTAGCCACCCACCAGCTGACCCTTCACGAACACCATCGGCATGGTCGGCCAGCCGGTCCACATCTTCAGCGCGTTGCGCTGGCGCCAAGCGCTAAGGTAGCTGCCGTATTCCAGGTACTTGAAGGTCACGCCGGCCGCGGTGAGTGCTTTGCGGGCCTTGCCGCAGAAGGGGTTCTGGGCCATGCCGACCAGCACCACCGCGTGCTGGGCCACGGCGGCCTGCACTTCCGTCAGGATGGTCGTCTGGTGCTGGGCCACCGTGTCGCGGATGGCGGGGTGGATGCGGGCGGCGTCGAGTACGGGTCGGGTCATGGTTTCCTCCAAACGTCAAATCTAGCCGACGACAGGCCGCCCGTTGGCCTACACCCGCGAATCAGGCGGCCTTCGGCTTGAGCACCGCCGTGCAGGCGCGCCGCGCCTCGGGCGCACCGACCACCTTGGCGCAGACGCCGTCCAGCTGCGTCTGCAGCCGGCGCAGCGCGGCGGCATGCTGGCCAGCCTTGTTCCAGCTCAGCACTTGCGCACCCGCGCGTTGCAGTGAGCGCGCGCTGCGGCCTTCAAAGGCGCTGCGGTCGCGGCCCGCTTCGCTAAGCAATTGCGCGGCGGTTTTTTCGATGGCGGCGGCGTCTTGCGGCGCCAGTTCCACCAGCGCACTCAGATAGCTGCCGCCCCACTGCAGCCGCGTGGCCGGGCCTTCACTTTTGGCGTAAGCCTGGGCGTACCAGCGCAGGGCGTCGTCGTTGCGGCCCAGCTTGCGGGCGTTGCCGGCCAGCTGGCTCATCAGGTAGTAGGGCGCATTGCTTTTGGCTAGGTTGGCCATCAGCAACGCCTCGCTCTGCGGCCACAGCCCGGCGCGGCCCAAGGTGTAGCTGGCTTCGGTGATGACGGCCTGGCGTTCGTAGCCGTCGGTGATTTCGCTGTCAGCGCGGGCCACGAATTCGCGCAGGTCCTTCAGCAGCGGCTCGGGCAGCTTGAGCTGCACCGTGCTCTTGGGCACATCCAGCCTCGCCAGGTCGACCCGCGCGGTCAGCGCGCCCAGGCGGTCGGCGCGCGACAGCGTGGCGTCGGCCTGCAAGCGCTGCAAGGCACCGTCATAGGCCGCCAGCAGCGGCGCGCGGCTGGGCGCGGCGCCCATTTCGGGGTCGGACGCTTCGAAGTTGCGCACGATGTCGGCGGCACCGGCCACCAGCACGTCCATGTGCATGCGGGCCTGCGTCGGGTCGGCCAGCACGCGCATCAAACGCTCGCGCAGGGCCGTGTCGGCTTTCACGCCCTTGCCTTCGTCGCTGGCGGCCAAGGCCTTCAACCACAGGCGGGTGGTGATCTCGAGCTCTGCCGCCGTGCCGGCCTGGCCACTGGCCGCGGCCAGGCGCACCAGCGTGCCGGGCACCTCGGCCTTGGCCACGATCTGGCCTTCGTCGGTTTCCCAGCTGTAGAAAGCCAGCAAGCGCCATTCGGTAGCCGCCAGCGCCTTGCCGCCCAGCGCGTCGGCCAGCACGGCCTTGATCGGCCGGCCTCCGGCCAGCCCCAGTTGCAGCACGGCCAGGGCCTGCGGCGCGTCGACTTCACCGGGCAACCGGGTGATCTCTTGCCCGGCGCCACTGAACAACACCGTCGTCGGGTAGCCAGACACCTTGAAGCGTTGGCCCAGCTTCTGCGCGCCGGGCCGGTCACCGTCGACACTGACCGCCACAAAAGAGCGCGCCAGCACGGCGAAGTCCTGCCGGTTGAAAAGCGTGGCCTTCAGCTGGTTGCAGGGCGGGCACCAAG
>JAYVBO010000365.1:0-3320 GCA_043750435.1 Betaproteobacteria bacterium
GGGGAATCTGCGATTTTAGGGGTCCAGTGGGATAATCCAAAGATGGCTATCACGATCAAATCCGCCGCCGACATCGAAGGCATGCGTCTGGCTGGCCGCTTGGCCTCTGAAGTGCTGGACATGCTGACGCCCTATGTGCGCGCCGGCGTCACCACGCTCGAACTGGACAAGCTGGCCCACGACCACATGGTGCATGTGCAGGGCGGCATACCGGCCACGCTGGGCTACCAGCCGCAGGGCTACCCGGCCTACCCGGCTTCGCTGTGTTCTTCACTGAATGAGGTGGTCTGCCACGGCATCCCCGACGACCGGCCCTTGAAGGACGGCGACGTCGTCAACATCGACGTCACCATCATCAAGAACGGCTGGCACGGCGACAACAGCCGCATGTACGTGGTGGGCGAAGGCACCATCGCCTCGCGCCGGCTGTGCCAGGTCACCTTCGACGCCATGTGGAAAGGCATCGTCAAGGTCAAGCCGGGTGTGCGCCTGGGCGACATCGGCCACGCCATCCAGGTCTTCGCCGAACACGCCGGCTTCAGCGTGGTGCGCGAGTTCTGCGGCCACGGCGTGGGCGCGCGTTTCCACGAAGAGCCGCAGGTGCTGCACTACGGCCGGCCGGGCACGCTGGAAGAGTTGGTGCCGGGCATGATCTTCACCATCGAACCGATGATCAACGCCGGCAAGCGCGACATCAAGGAAGACCGCAAGGGCAACCGCCCCTACGACGGCTGGACCATCGTCACGCGTGACCGGTCTTTGTCGGCGCAGTGGGAACACACCGTGCTGGTCACCGAAACCGGCTATGAAGTGCTGACGGTGTCTGCCGGCAGCCCGCCGGCGCCGGCTTTCGCACCGCTGGGCTACGGCCAGGCCGCTGCGGCCGCCACCGCCTGAGCCCCATGCCCGCCGCGCCCGAGGCCACCGGCCATGCGCCGGGCAGCGTGGCCGTGCTGCGCGCGCTATTCCGCGACGGCAAGACCGCGCTGCTGAACCGCTTCCGCGACACCCGCCCCACCGCCCAGGCCGCCGTCAACCTGACACGCTCGCTGACGCGTCACGTCGATGCCACGCTGGCGGCCTTGTGGGCCGATTGCGGCATGCCGCCGGCTGCCGCGCTGGTGGCCGTGGGCGGCTATGGGCGCGGCGAGTTGTTCCCCTATTCCGACGTGGATGTCTTGATCCTGCTGCCGGGCGAGCAGACCGAGTCCCTGCGCGAGGCGGTCGGCCACTTCGTCACCGCCTGCTGGGACCTGGGCCTGGAGATCGGCTCTTCGGTGCGCAGCAGCGCCGAATGCCTGGCCGAGTCGGAACGCGATGTGACGGTGCAGACGGCCTTGCTGGAATCACGCTGCATCTGCGGCAGCAAGCGCCTGTACACGCAGTTCCGCAAGGCCCAGGACAAGGCCATGGACCCGCGCGCCTTCCTGCGTGCCAAGCTGCTGGAGATGCAGCAACGCCACGTGAAGTACGAGGGCACGCCCTACGCACTGGAACCGAATTGCAAGGAGAGCCCGGGCGGCCTGCGCGACTTGCAGGTGGTGATCTGGGTGGCCCGCGCGGCTGGGTTGGGGCGCACCTGGAGCGAGCTGGCAGCCAAAGGCCTGATCACGCCCTTCGAGGCCAGCCAGTTGGTCAAACACGAAGGCACGCTGAAGCTGATCCGCGCGCGGCTGCACCTCATTGCCGGGCGGCGCGAGGACCGCCTGGTCTTCGACCTGCAGACTGCCGTGGCCGAAAGCTTTGGCTACGCCAACAGCGCTGCCGTGGCCAACGGCCAGCGCAGCAGCGAGGTGCTGATGCACCGCTACTACTGGGCGGCCAAAGCGGTGACGCAGCTCAACCAGATCTTGATGCTGAACATCGAGGAACGCGTCAACGGCTCGGAAGCCACCCCGATGCGGCCCATCACCGCGCGCTTCTTCGACCGTGCCGGCATGCTGGAAGTGGCCCACGACACGCTGTACCTGAACAACCCCCACGCCATCCTGGAAACCTTCCTGGTCTACCAGCAGACGCCGGGGCTGCAGGGTTTGTCGGCGCGCACCTTGCGGGCGCTGTACAACGCCCGCCAGGTGATGGGGGCTGAGTTCCGCCGCGACCCCATCAACCGCGAGCTGTTCATGGACATCCTGCGCCAGCCCAAGGGGCTGACGCACGCGCTGCGGCTGATGAACCAGACCAGCGTGCTGGGTCGTTACCTGTGGGTCTTCCGGCGCATCGTCGGGCGCATGCAGCACGACCTGTTTCACGTCTACACCGTGGACCAGCACATCCTGATGGTGGTGCGCAATATGCGCCGCTTCTTCATCCCCGAGCACGCCCACGAATACCCCTTCTGCAGCCAACTGGCCGCGCAGTGGGACGCGCCGTGGCTGCTTTATGTGGCCGCTCTTTTCCACGACATAGCCAAAGGCCGCGGCGGCGACCACAGCGAGCTGGGTGTCGTCGAAGCGCGCCACTTCTGCCGCGACCACGGCATAGCCCGCGAAGACAGCCAGCTCATTGAATTTCTGGTGCAGCATCACCTGACGATGAGCCGCGTGGCGCAGAAGGAAGACCTCTCCGACGCCGACGTCATCGGCCAATTCGCCCAACTGGTGGGCACACCGCGCCGGCTGACTGCCTTGTACCTGCTGACCGTGGCCGACATCCGCGGTACCAGCCCCAAAGTCTGGAACGCCTGGAAGGGCAAGCTGCTGGAAGACCTGTACCGGCTGACACTGCGCGCCTTGGGTGGCGCACAACCGAATCTGGACGCTGAGATCGAAGCGCGCAAAGAAGATGCACGCCACATGCTGGCCTTGCACAGCGCCCTGCCTGGCACCGAAGTGCCACTCTGGCAGACGCTGGAAGTCAGCTATTTCGCGCGCCACGAAGCCGCCGACATCGCCTGGCACGCACGCTCGCTGTGGCGCCATCTGCAGACGGCCGTGCCGGTGGTGCAGGCGCGGCCGTCGTCGGTCGGCGACGGCCTGCAAGTGCTGGTGTATTCGCCTGACCGACCCGATCTGTTCGCGCGCATCTGCGGCTATTTCGACAATGCCGGTTTCAGCATCCTGGACGCCAAGATCCACACCACGCGCGCCGGCTACGCGCTGGACACCTTCCAGGTCGTGGCCACGCAAAACATGTGGGCCGACCACAGCACCGGCGAGTCTGAGCTGAAGTACCGCGACTTGATTTCCCTGGTCGAAACCCAGGCCACCATCGCATTGGCCTCCGACGGCCCGCTGCCCGTGCCGCGCAGCGGCCGTGTGTCGCGCCGCGTGCGCAGCTTCCCGGTCACGCCGCGCGTGTCGCTGGTGCCCGACGAACGC
>JAYVBO010000366.1:0-3315 GCA_043750435.1 Betaproteobacteria bacterium
GGAAGCCCGACGCGCGCTGGCCGGCATCGACGGCTGGCTGGAACTGCGGGTGCCTGGCAGCACCCTGCTCGACACCCGGCTGTCCCCCGGGGCGCCGGCACGGCCGCGGGCCGAAGCCTTGGTGTCGCAGGCCGAGGTGCAGCCCCTGCATCTGCCGGTGGGCGGTGAGGAAGCCCATGCGGCGGTGGTGGCACCACGCCTGCTGGCCGACCAGCCGGTGCTCAACGTGGTGCTGACGCTGCGGCCGGTCGAACTGCAGCGCATCATCGACGCCCAGCAACTGCCGCCGGGCTGGGTGGGTTCGGTGCTCGACAACCGCGGCCGGGTGGTCGCGCGTTACCCGGGGGGCAGTCAGTACCTGGGCCGCGCCGGCACGCCCGACCTGATCGCGCGCATCTCGCGCGGTGGCGAGGGCCCGCTCGAAGCGACCGCGCTCAGCGGCGAAGTCATGCTGGCCTACTACAGCACGTCGGCGCAGGGCTGGACTGGCGTCAGCGGTATGCCGCACCCCAAGGCGGCCGGCCTGCTGTCGCAGCCGGTACTGCGGGTGGCGGTGCTGTCGCTGCTTCTGCTGGGCCTTGCTGTCTTCGGCACGCTGTGGATGTCGCGCCGCATCACCGAACCGGTGGCCGCACTGAAGCTGGCGGCCCGGCAGCTGCAGGCCGGCCAGCCGGTGCTGCACCGTGCCACCGGCATCGTCGAATGCGACGAGGTGGCGCACGCGCTGGCCGAGGCCGCCGAGGTCATCCGCCACGCGCAGGCCGACCTGCAAGGCCAGGTCGCCGAAGCCGTCGAGCGCACCCGCCTCGCCGAGCAGCGGGTCGCCCAGGGCCAGCGCGTCGAGGCGCTGGGCCGCTTGACGGGCGGCGTGGCGCACGACTTCAACAACCTGCTGGGCGTCATCAGCAACAGCACCCACCTGATCGAACGCCACCCGGCAGCCAGCGAACTGCAGGGGCCGCTGGCGGCCATGCGGCGCACCGTGCAGTTGGGCAGCCTGATGACACAGCACCTGCTGCGGATTGCCGGGCGCCAGCCGGTGCGGCCGCAGCGGCTGGCGCTGCAGAGCTGGCTGCCCGAACAGCTGGAGATGCTGCGCAGCGTGCTCGGGCGCCACGTGACGGTGTCGCTGCAGGTGGCGGCGGGCACGGCCGCCGTGCACATCGATGCCGGTGAACTGGAGCTGGCGCTGATCACCCTGGGCCTGAACGCGCGCGACGCGATGCACGGTGCCGGCGAATTGCGGGTGGTGGCGCGCAACGCCGACGGCCCGGAGACCGAAGGCCTGGCCGGCGCGCCGCAGCGCGGCTACGTGCAGATTGCCGTGGGCGACGACGGCGGGGGCATGGCCCCCGAGCTGGCCGCGCGGGTCTTCGAGCCCTTCTTCACCACCAAGGCGGTGGGCCAGGGCACCGGCCTGGGCCTGAGCCAGGTGCACGGCTTTTGCATGCAGGCCGGCGGCACCGCCCGCGTGGCCAGCACGCCGGGCCTGGGCACCACGGTGACGATGCTGCTGCCGGCCAGCGAGCGGCCGGCCGAAGCGCCAGCCCCGGCGCTGGCCAGCAGCCCGGCAGCTTCCATCGACGGTGCGCGCGTGATGCTGGTGGAAGACAACGAAACGCTGGGCGACATCACCGCCGCCCTGCTGTCGGCCCACGGCGCGACCGTGCAGCGCGCCGACAACGCCGCACAGGCCCTGCAGCTGCTGGCGACACACGACCTGCCCGAGGTGGTACTGAGCGATGTGGTGATGGCCGGCGGCCTGGACGGCCTGGCGCTGGCCCGCGAGTTGCGGCGGCTGTACCCGGCCTTGCCCGTGCTGCTGATCAGCGGCTACAACACCGTCGACGCCGAGGGCGAATTCCGCGTGCTGCGCAAGCCCTGCCCGCAGCCCGAACTGCTGGGCGCGCTGCACGACGCGATCCGCGCTGCGCCGGCGGCGGCCCGGTAGCGTGGGCCCGGCCGTCGGCCCGACCGTCGGCGGTTAGCGCCGCCCCTCAGCTCGATCCATCAGCCATCAGCCATCGCGTCGGCCTCAGCGTACTGCAGGCGCTGGATGTCGAAGCCTTCCTCGCGTGCCACAGCCAGCAAGGCCTGCAGGCGCTGCGGTTCCAGACCCGGCGTGCGCGACAGCAGGCGCAGGCGGTCGCGCCCCGGGCTGCCCAGCAGCAGGGTGCCTGCGGTGGCGTCAAGGTGCAGCACCGCCATCTCATGCCACGCCAGCGGCAAGGTTTGCAGCGGGGCCGGCCAGTCACTGATGCGCCAGCGAGTGCCGGCGCTGCCGGCCACTGCCACAGCGCGGGCCAGGGTCTCGCTGGCGCTGCCGTCAGGCTGCAGGCGGCTGGCGTGCAGGTCAATGCCGCCGTCGTCGCGCAGCGTGTGTCGCCAGCGCGGCGCGGGGCCGCCGCCTGCCGCTGCCCGCTGCGGCAGCCCTGCCACTTCGAACCAGTCGCCGGCCAGTTGCGTGGCGGCCAGCGGTCCGGCGGTGGCCAGCGGCGGGTGGCGCGGGCGCAGCAGGTTCTCAGCCAGCGGCAGGCCCACGTTCAGCACCATGTTGAGCGTGGCCGGGCTGACCCGCTGGCGCCAGGTGGCGGGCAGCAACGGCCACACCATGCCCACCAGTTGCAGCCACGGCAGGCCGCCGGGGCCGGAGGCGGCCGCTTGCAGGGGTGGGTTTGGTGTTGAGGATGCAGCCGGTGCGGCAGGCGCCGTGCGGCGCCCGCGCCGCAGCCAGCCCAGCACGCCCAGGCCCAGGCCCACGCTGATGCCCAGCGGCAGCAGCAGCCGGCCGGGCTTGCAGCGGCGCTGCACGCGCTGCCGCGCGGCGGCCCAGCGGCGGTGCAGGTTTTCTTCGCGCGCAATCAGGCGCTGCTCGGCCTGCAGGATGCGGGCGTCGAGGTCGCCGTCTTCGGCTTCAGCGCGCCGCAGGCTGGCTGGCACGGGTGATGTCTGGGCGTTCATGGGCAGGGGCCGAAGGGTGTGACGGGGGTGGGTTCCGGGGCTGCGGCGAAGGGCTGGGCAGCAGATGGCGCCGCGTTGCGGACAAGGTCAGGCGGGGCAACAGCCGGCGCACGCGGGCGACCGCCAGCCAGGCCGCTATGAGGTTGACGCCGAGCACCAACGACAGCGCAGCCGCCCAGCTCAGCCCCCAGGCCAGCAGCGCCGCCACGATGCCGGCCCACAAGACGAGCCAGAGGGTGACGCCCAGGATGGCCGCAGCCACGACCAGCAAGACGATCTGCGCCAGTGCCTGCGCCGCCCGCTCCACTTCCAGCGTCAGCAGTTCGACGCGGCCGGTGACCAGACCCGGCAGGT
>JAYVBO010000367.1:0-3311 GCA_043750435.1 Betaproteobacteria bacterium
ACGCCCACGCTGGAACTGGGCCTGTACCTGCTGGCCTCACGCGCGGCCGAGGGCAACAGCCGGCTCGACGGCTCCAAGCTGCGGCTGAAGTACATCGCACCACACGACGATAAGGTCGGCGCTTTCTGGGGCTTGAACCTGGAGGTCGGCAAGACCGCACTCAGCGCGTCTGAAACGCCGTGGAACGGCCAGTTGAAAGGCATCCTGGGCTGGCGCAGCGGGGCCTGGACCCTGGGCGCCAATCCCAACTTCGACTGGTCGCTGTCCAAGGGCGGCGGGCCGGTGGCCGCGTCACTCGACATCAAGGTGGCGCGCCAGGTGGCCGAGCGCACGCAAGTTGGCGTCGAGCTCTACAGCGACCTGGGCCCGGCCAAGGCCGTTCAGGCCTGGAAGCGCAACGCCAAGACGCTGTACCTGGTGCTGGATCAGGAACTGGGCCACGAGATCGACCTGAACCTGGGCCTAGGCCGTGGGCTGACGCCCGACGCCGACCGCTGGACGCTGAAGCTCATCGTCGGCACGCATTTCTGAACGGTCGCGGCCTCAGCACGCGCCCAGATTCAATCAGGCTGTCGGCCCAGCATGCGCGCCAGCAAGGCGTCGAAAGCGGCCAGTTCTATGGGCTTGGCGAAGTAGGCATCGAAGCCCGCCGCGCGCGCGTTCTGCTCGTCGCCGGGCATCGCATTGGCGGTCACCGCAACCGCCGGGATGTCGCGCGTGCGGGGGTCGGCGCGCAGCTCGGCGAGCAGGGCATCGCCATTCATGTCGGGCAGGTTGATGTCGAGCAGAACCAGGTCGGGCCTGTGTGCGCGCGCCAGCTCAAGGCCCAGCGCTGCCGACGGGGCCGTCAACAGGCGCAGGGCGCCGTGACGCGCGATGAGGTTCTCCATCAGGCGCAAGTTGGCGGGGTTGTCTTCCACGTACAGCAGCGTGGCCGCGCGCAAAGCCGGTGTCGCTGCGTGGACAGCGCTGCCGCCCAGGGCCTGCGGCGCGGCGGCTGGGACACCCCGGTCGCGCGGCAGGTCAATCCAGAACTCGCTGCCGACGCCAGTGCTGCTGGACACGCCGATCTGTCCGCCCATCCATTCGACCAGCCGATGGCAGATGCTCAAGCCGATACCGGTGCCTTCGATAGAGCCCGATTCGGCGCCCAGGCGATTGAAGGGCTCGAAAACCTGTGCCAGGCGTTCTGGCGCAATGCCCATGCCGGTGTCGCGCACCGTGATGCGCAGCGTCTGCTCGTTCAGCGGCGCGGCCGCCAGGCTCACGCTGCCGTCGGTGCGGTTGTACTTGATGGCGTTGGACACAAGATTGACCAGCACCTGCTTGAAGCGCGTGCGGTCCGCGCGCACCGTCCAGCCTTCCAAGCGCTCGACGTGCAGCTGCACGCCGCGCTGATCGGCCAGCGGCTGAATCATGCTCAGCACCTCCAGGACGACCTCGGCGAGCGGCAGGGCTTCAAGGCTCAGCACCGTGCGCCCCGATTCCACTTGCGCGAGATCGAGCACATCGTTGATCAAGTCCAGCAGGTGGTGGCCCGCGCGCACCGTTTCGCCCGCGAACCTGCGCGAGCGGGGCGACAGCTCGCGGTCGAGCTCCAGCAGTTGCGAGAAACCCATGATGGCGTTCAGCGGTGTCCGCAACTCATGGCTCATGCTCGACAGGAATTCGCTCTTCGCTCGGCTGGCCGCCAGCGCCACGTCGCGCGCAACAACCAGTTCGCGCGAACGTGCTTCCACCATCAGCTCCAGTTCGTCGCGGTGGCGTGCCAGCTCCTGTTCGGCGGCCTTGCGCTGGCTGATGTCTTCGACGATGGCGAAGAAGCGTTCGGCCTGCCCCTGCGCGTTGCGCTCGCAGCGCACCGCGATGGACGCATGCAGCACGCTGCCATCCTTGCGGATGAAACGCTTGTCCATCGTGTAGCCGTCGATCTCGCCGGCCACGACGCGTTTGAAATTCGCCTCGTCTGCGGCCAGGTCATCGGGGTGGGTCAGCTCCGACCAGGTCAGGCTGTCCATGACCTGCGCGCCGTAACCCAGCATCTCGACCAGGCGCGCGTTGCACCGGCCCCAGTGCTTGTCGGGGACGGTGATGGCCATGCCCACCAGGCCGGCTTCGAAGAAGTGACGAAAGCTTTGTTCGCTTTGCTGCAGCGCGCTCTCGGATTGCTTGCGCTGGGTGATGTCGCGCGACAGCACCACGAAGCGCACAGCCTCGGCCTTGCCGCTGCGTTTGAGGGCGACCGACAACTCGAACCAACGCGCGCCCTGCGGCAGGTCCAGGCAGATTTGCGCGCTATCTGAATGTCCTTTGATCGACGCTTCGTGCAAGGCCTCGATCACGGTCTGCGCAGCCGCCGCGGGCATGACATCACCCACCGTGCGTCCCATCAGTTGCTCGGGTGGCGCCAACAGCAAGTCGGACCGCGCCGCGCGGTAGTCGAGGTAGCGGCCTTCGATATCGACCTCGAAGAGCAAGTCGGGTATGGCCGCCAACGTGGCGTCGAGCTGCGCCAGCGTTTGCTCAGTCGACTGCTTGGCCGCATGCAGGGCTTCGAGCGATTGCGACAGCTCCGCGGTTCTGGCCGCGACGCGCCGGCGCAGCGCAAGGCTCCAGCCGGTCAGGGCCGCGGCCATCAACGCGCCGCCAAGCAAGGCATAACCGCCATAGCGCATGTAGGGCAGATGGGCGCGCACTTCGATATCCGAGCCGTACCATTTTTCGTCTATTTTTCGCCGCTCTTCGGCGGTGAGGCGCCCGAAGCCCTCTTCGACCGTCTTGAGAAGTTCGCCGTCCCCCTTGCGCACGGCCCGGTGAAATTCCCCCGTATACAGGGGCACCGACTGGCGGAAATCTTGCGCGATGCCCAGCTGGTTCAGCAGATAAACCGCGGGCGGCTGGTCGACACAGAAGACACGCACCTCGCCAGCACTGGCGGCGGTGATGACGGCGGTGTAGCTGGGGTAGGGCTTGAGGGTGTTGATGCCGTGCTGGCGCAGCACGTCGATGCACGCGTCGCCTTCCTTCACCCCGACCGTGAACCCGTGCAGCGAGTCGGCGTTGGCAATGCCGCTGATGCTCTTGTGGAAGAAGATCGGGACGTTCAGCTTGGCATAGGGCGCGCTGAATTCGTAGAGGCGCTTGCGCGCTTCGGTCACGAACATCGTGTCGATGACATCGGCCTGGCCGGCCTGCAGCTGCTGCTGCGCCTTGGCCCAGTCCATCGCCTTCAGGTTGACGGCGATGCCGGTGTGCTGCTGCCACAACGCCCAGCTGTCCTTGAGGATGCCCTGCAACTGACCATTCGAGTC
>JAYVBO010000368.1:0-3309 GCA_043750435.1 Betaproteobacteria bacterium
GGCACGGTCGACATCGTGCGTGCGCGCGAGCGCGGCGTGCCGCGCTACAACGAATTCCGCCGCCAGCTCGGCCTGAACCCGATCGCGCGCTTCGAAGACCTGACGCCCGACACCGGCGACGTGCGGCGGTTGAAAGAGGTGTACGGGCCCGACCCGGCCGATGTCGAGAAGCTCGACCTGATGATCGGCACGCTGTCCGAAGGCCACCGGCCGACGAACTTCGGCTTTGGCGAGACCATGTTCCAGATCTTCATCCTGAACGCCACGCGGCGCCTGCAGGCCGACCGCTTCTACACCGACTGCTACACCGAAGATATCTACACGCCCGAGGGCCTGCGCTGGGTTGACGCTGTCGATCTGAAGACCGTGCTGCTGCGCCACCACCCCGAGCTGGCCGACACCGGTCTGGCCAACATCAGCAACGCCTTCGAGCCCTGGGACCCGCAGGCCGAGCTCGACCCGGCACGCCACCCGCTGCGCGAGTTCGACCCCGAACTCGAAGACGACCCCTGGCGCGGCAACGCGCACCGCGTCGCGGGTTGACGGCGATGTTCACCTGGTTCCTGCGCAAGTGGTTCTGGATCACGATCTCGTGGTTCAAGGCCGCGATGAACAAGCCGCTGGACATTCCACTGCCCACGGCGGGTCCGCCACTGGTACCGGTGCCGCTGCGCATGGCGGTGCCCGGGCTGCCCATAGCCCGCGTGCCCGCCTGCAGGGCCGAAGACATTCCGGCTGACGAGCGGGCGCCGTCGCATGTCTTCTTCTTCAAGCTGCAGCTCTGGCTGTACCGGGTGTTCCCGCCCATGCAAGCGGGCCTGCCGCCGGTGGACGCCGACCCGGAGCTGGCGCTGGCAGGCGCCTACACCTGGATGCACCGCCGCTGCTGGGGACCGCCGCAAATGCCGGCCGAGTACTTGGGCAGCCCCGACCTGGGCTCGCTGGCCGTGCGCGGACCCTACGCCGGCTACACGAAACGCGCAGCCGATGGCAGCTTCGAGTGGGACTTCTCGGCCCTCGACGCCTACGAGGTGCAGCCGGGCCTCGTGCGCCTGGGCGCGAAGCTGCGCCTCGAGGTGGACACCACACAGCGCGGCCTGCGCGCCGTGCGCATCGACAGCGCCCTGGGCAGCGTGCAGCCAGGCGATGCGCAGTGGGAGGCGTCCAAGCGCCTGCTGCTGTGCGCCGCCACGACGCACCTGTCGCTGGTCGCGCACTTCAACGGCGTGCATCTGGCTGCCGGTGCGGCACTGGCCGTGGCCACCCGCAACCGCCTGCCGCCGGACCACGCGCTGCGCCGCCTGCTGTGGCCCTGCGTCTACGCCACGCAGCAGAGCAACGACCTGGTCACGCGCGGCCAGATGCTGCCCGGCGGCGACTACGAGGGCACCTTCAGCTTCACCTTCGAAGCGATGTGCCAGTTGTTCGACGACAGCTTCTCGGCCTATCGCTTCGACGTCAATGACCCGGCCGCCGACGCCCAGGCGCGCGGCGTGCTCGACCAGGGCTTCGACACGCCAAGCGAAGACAACCTGGCTGCGCTGTTTGCGCCCATGCTGGAACACGCCGCCGACTACATCGCGATCCATTGGCCCGATGTGGCACTGCTGCGGGCCGACAGGCCCATCGCCGAGTGGCTGGACGAACTGGCGCAGCAGATGCCGGGCGGCGTCGGGCTGACGCGCGACACGCTCAACGTGGCTGGCCTGGCCCGGCTGGTGGCGAGCACCCTCTACCTGGTCAGCGTGCAGCACGAAAGACTCGGCAGCTGCTTGTGGAATTACCAGCTGTGGACACACCGCCAGCCGGTGCGCGTCTACCTGAACGGCCAGCGCGAACCGCTGGATGTGTACCAGCGGCTGGTCAACGCCAATTTCAACCTCAACGTGAAGCGGCGGCTGCTGATCCACGACTTCAGCTATCTCGCGCTCGACGAGCGCAGCGCCGATTCGATGCGGCGTTTCCAGCAAGGCCTGGACGCGCTGCAAGCCGAAATGGAACGCCTGCCCTGGGCGGTCTGGAAGATCTACCCGCGTGAACTGAAGGTGAACATCAATGCCTAAGGACGACACCGCATGACCACGGCCCGCAAGCGTTCCCTGCTCCGTCGGCTGCTGCCCTGGCTGCCGCTGATCCTGCTGGCCAGCCTGCTGGCCTGGTGGCTCTGGCTGCAGCGCTTCGGGACGCCCGACGACTACGACCACATGGAAGCCCAGTTCAAGTACGGCTCCATCGGCGCCGACCACCCGCTGGCCCAGGCGCCGCTGCCCTACTGGATCTGGAAGGTGCTGCCCGATCTGTTCAAGCCGGAAACCACCATCCCCAACGGTCTGGCGCGCACCAACGGCAAGCCCGGATTCGCGGCCTTCGGACTGGTCACCGAGACGGAGCCCGAGATGCCGCAGGGCTGGCAGCCCGGGCAGCCGCGCTTCGATCGGCCTGTCGGCGTGTCCAAGCGGCGCGTGCTGGGCATCGACCTGGTGGGCCTGAATTGCGCCTTCTGCCACCAGGGCACGGTACAGGTCGAGAGCAAGGACAAAGGCCGGCTCGAGCCCCTGCTGGTGCTTGGCGGTACCGGGCAGAACGTGGACATCGAACAGTACTTCCTGTACCTGTTCTCGGCACTGCAGGACAAGAACTTCACGGCCGAGCAAGTGATGCCGGCGGTCGACCGGGAGTTGGCCAAACAAGGCGCCGAACTGGGCTGGGTGCAAAGGCTGCTGTACCGCTACGTGCTGATCCCCTTCCTGCCCAACTACGTGGCCTACATGCAGGAGACGAAGTTCTCCTTCATCGACCCGGACAACGCCAAGCGGCTGTCCGAATTCGGCCCCGGCCGCGTGGCCACCTGGGCGCTGTACCAGGCCGTGTTCCAGAACCCGCCGGTGGCCGACACCACGCCCGGCATGGCCGATTTCCCACCGCTGTGGAACCAGAAGGCCCGTGCCGGCATGCGGCTGCACTGGGACGGCAACACCGACGTGCTGGTCGAGCGCAACGTGGTCTCGGCGCTGTCGCTGATCGGTCGGCGCATCGAGTACCTGGACTTCGACCGCCTCACCCGCGTCACCGAATGGATCGAAGGCCTGGTGCCGCCGCGTTATGCCGACCACCTGCCGAGTACCCAGCCGCCGGTCGATGCCACGCTGGCGCAGCGCGGCATCGATGTTTTCCAGCAGCAATGCGGCCGTTGCCATGCGGCGCAAGGTGACCGGTTGGGGCGCGTCGAGACGCTGCCTGATCTGGGCACCGATCCGGAGCGGCTCAAAGACTTCACGCCGAGCTTGTCTGCTGCGTTGAACAAGCTGG
>JAYVBO010000369.1:0-3305 GCA_043750435.1 Betaproteobacteria bacterium
ACCGGCGCGGTCAACGTCATCGTCTGGCGCAGCGTGGCCGAGGCCCAGCGCCGGCCGTTGCTGGCGGCCACGCTGTTGACGGTCTACGGCGTCTGGCAATGCCAGGGCGAGGTGCGTCACCTGGTCGCCAAGAAACTGGTCGACCACTCGGCGCTGCTGCAAGGCCTGGCCACGCACAGCCGCAATTTCAGGTGATGGCGTGGCGCTGCAGCGGCCACCCGCCGACCCGGCGAAAATGCCACGCATGCACCTTCCCAACGAATGGCTGCCCGCCCGGGGCGACCCCGAACAACTCATCGTCCTGTTGCACGGCTGGGGTGAGGACGGCAGCGCCATGGCGCCGCTGGCCCAGGCCATGCGTGCGCAGTTTCCGCAGGCTGCCCTGCTGGCACCCGACGCGCCCGGTGAAGCCGGTGCGGGCAAGGGCGGGCGGCAGTGGTATGGCATCCGCCAGCTCGACCCGGTCACCTGGGCAGCCCGCGTGGCCGCCGCGCTGGCGGGTCTGGAACCCTGGGTGCGCGCCCAGCAGCAGCGCCTGCGTGTGGCGCCGGCGGCCACCGCCTTGGCGGGCTTTTCGCAAGGCGCCATCCTGGCGCTGGAACTGGCCACCCGGCAAGACGGCATCGCCGGCCGTGTGCTGGCCTTCGGCGGCCGCTACACGGCCTTGCCACTGGCCGCGCCCCGCCACGCCACCATCCACCTCTTCCATGGCAGCGACGACAAAGTCATCCCCGCCAGCGGCTCGCAAGAGGCGCTGAACCACCTGGGCGCTCTGCAGGGCGACGCCACCATCGACATCGCCGAGGGCATCGGCCACGAACTGCACCCGGTGCTGATCGATTGCGCGCTGCACCGCCTGAAGACCCACATCCCGCTGCGCACCTGGCAGGCGGCCCTGGGCGCGGCGCGTGCTGCTGCCGCACAAGCGCAAGACGACTGAGCCCTGACCGAGACCCCCGCCCATGCTCTTCCTGCTCTCCCCCGCCAAGACCCTGGACTACGAAACGCCGGTGCCGCTGGCGCTGCGCAAAAAGGCCACCGAACCGGCCTATGCCGAACAGGCCGCCGCCCTCATCGACGTGCTCCGCACCAAGACGGCCAGCGACATCGGCTGGCTGATGGACCTGTCCGAAAAACTGGCCGTGCTGAACGTTGATCGCTACGCCGCCTGGCAGTACGTGGCCACACCGAAGAACAGCAAGCCGGCGGTGCTGGCCTTCAATGGCGACGTCTACGACGGCCTGCAGGCCGGCACGCTGAAAACGGCCGACCTGACATGGGCGCAGCAGCACATCGTCATCCTGTCGGGCCTCTACGGTGTGCTGCGCCCGTTGGACCGCCTGCAGCCCTATCGCCTGGAAATGGGTACCGCGCTGGCCAACCCGCGCGGCAAGGACTTGTACGCATGGTGGGGCGACACAGTGGCCGAACACCTGAATGCGCTGCAAGCGGACGAAGCCCAGCCTGTCATCGTCAACCTGGCGTCCATCGAATACGCCCGCGTGGCGCTGCGCAAAACCCTAAGCGCCCGCGTGGTGGACTGCGTGTTCGAAGAAACCAACCCCGACGGCAGCCACCAGATCATCAGTTTCTTCGCCAAGAAAGCGCGCGGCCTGATGGCCCGTTACGCCATCGAAAACCGGGTGCGCAGCGTGCGCGCGCTGCAGGCTTTTGCGGCCGACGGCTATGCGCTGGACCGCGCTGCCACACAGCCGCAGCGCCTGGTTTTCCGGCGCCCGCGTGCCGCCTTGATGGCCGCCGCCGCCGGCACCTGAAGCCCGGCAGCTTGCAACAAAATGCGCCCATGAAGCAGCCCCAGCAGCCCCAGCAGCCCATTACCGAAGAACTGCGCGCCTGGATCGCCGCCCAGGCCCGCGCCGGCTGTCGTCCCGAAGACGTGCTGGCCGCCATGGTGGCCAGCGGTTGGCACGAAAACGCCGCGCGCACCGCGCTGGAAGCGGTGCTGCGCCCGCCCGTGGCCGCGCAGCCCGCGCTGGCCCAAGCCGCCTGGGCGCCCGCACGCGCCTTGCCCGAGCCGGCCTTCGATGGCCAATCCAGCTTGTTGATGGCCGACGGCCACCGCGTCGAATGGGTGGGCAACTTGCGCGAGCCGCGCGTGGTGGTCTTCGGCAAGCTGCTCAGCGACGCCGAATGCGACGGCCTGATGAAGCTGGCGCAGCCGCGCCTGGCGCGCTCGGAAACCGTGAAGAACGAAACCGGCGGCAGCGAGGTGCACGCCGCCCGCACCAGCGACGGCATGTTTTTCGAACGCGGTGAACGGCCGCTGATCGCGCGCATCGAGGCGCGCATTGCCGAACTGCTGTGCTGGCCGGTCAGCCACGGCGAAGGGCTGCAGATCCTGCGCTACCGGCCGGGTTCTGAGTACCGTCCGCACTTCGACTACTTCGACCCCCAGCACGCCGGCACGCCGCGCATCCTGGAACGCGGCGGCCAGCGTGTGGGCACGCTGATCATGTACTTGAACACGCCTGAAGGCGGCGGCAGCACGCTCTTCCCCGACGCCGGGCTGGAAGTGGCGCCGGTGCGCGGCAACGCTGTCTTCTTCAGCTACGACCGCGCCCACGCCAGCACCAAGACGCTGCACGCCGGTGCGCCGGTGACGGCCGGTGAAAAATGGGTCGCCACCAAGTGGTTGCGCGAAGGAATTTTCGTCTGACCCTCAGCGCTGGCGCTGGCGCTGGCGCTGGCGCTAGCGCTAGCGGAAATAGCCCAGCAGCCTATCCAGCGCCATGGTGAAGGGCATCTGCAAGGCCGGCAGCGTCAGCAGCAGGCCCAGCAGGCCCACCCCCAGGGTGACCGGGAAGCCCACCGCGAAGATGTTGATCTGCGGCGCCACGCGGCTGATGGCGCCTAGCACCAGGTTGACGAAGAGCAGCATCGTGATCAGCGGTAGGGCGATCCACAAGCCGGTGCTGAACAGCTCGGACCCCCAGCGTTGCGGCTGCACCTGGTGCAGGAAAGCGAAGGGCTCGGGGCCCACCGGGAAGGCGCTGAAGCTCTGCACCAGCGCGGCGATGACCAGCAAATGCCCATTCAGGACGATGAACAGCCAGGCCACGGTGGTGCCGTAGAAGCGACTGCTGGCGGTGGCCGTGGCGGCTGAAATGGGGTCGAAGAAACCGGCGAAGTTCAGGCCCATCTGCAGGCCGATGATTTCGCCGGCGAATTCGATGGACGCAAACACCAAGCGCACCGCAAAACCCAGCGACAAGCCGATGATGGCCTGCTGCACAACCAGGGTGATGGCCAGTGCCGAATCCAGCGCCACCACCGGCGACACCGGC
>JAYVBO010000370.1:0-7661 GCA_043750435.1 Betaproteobacteria bacterium
GAGCACCCGCAGTACTTCGACCACCGGCGCGAATACGCCCGCACCGATTGGGAGAACGACGGCCGGCCGCACCCGGCCTGGCGCGCCCTGATCGAAGCAATGGAGGGGCGCGCCGACCGAGCCGGCCACCTGCGCCTGGGCCTGCCGGCCAGCTGCGGCGGGCAGGGCGCGTCCAACCTGATGATTGCCGCGATCCGCGAGCACCTGGCCGGCCGCGGCCTGGGCCTGCACAACGACCTGCAGGATGAATCGTCGATCGTCGGCAACTTCCCCATCGTGCCGGTGCTGGCGGCCTATGGCAGTGCCGACCAGCAGCGCTACATCGAGGGCATCGTCAGCGGCAAGATGCATTTGTCGTTCGCGCTGACCGAGCCGGCCCATGGCAGCGACGCCACCTGGATGGACTCGACCGGCGTGCGCGCGGCCGACGGCAGTGGCGACTGGGTCCTCAACGGCATCAAGCGCTGGAACAGCCAGGTGGCGCGGGCGCATGCCAACCTGGTGTTTGCGCGCACGTCCGGCAAGCCCGGCGACGGCCGCGGCATCACCGCCTTCATCGTGCCCACCGCGTCGCCCGGCCACACCGTGCTCTACAACCACTGGACCTTCAACATGCCCAGCGACCATGCCGAGACCGAGCTGAAGGATGTGCGGGTGCCCGACAGCGCCATCCTCTACCGCGAGGGCGAGGGCCTGATGGTGGCGCAGCGCTTTGTGCACGAGAACCGCATCCGCCAGGCCGCCGCCAGTGCCGGTGCGGCGCGCTATTGCATCACCGAGGCGGCGCGCTATGCGCGCGAGCGCATCGTCTTTGGCGAGCCGCTCAGCAACAAGCAGGCGGTGCAGTTCCCGCTGGTGGAGCTGTATGCCGAGTGCGAGATGGTGCGCAACTTCATCTTCAAGACCGCCTGGCAGATGGACCAGCAGGACGCGCTGGAGATCAGCGACATGGTCTCGATTTGCAACTTCCGCGCCAATCGCCTGTGCTGCGAGGCGGCCGACCGCGCGATGCAGGTGCATGGCGGCATGGGCTACAGCCGGGCCCTGCCGTTTGAGCACATCTACCGCCACCACCGCCGCTACCGCATCACCGAGGGCACCGAGGAAGTGCAGATGCGCCGCGTGGCCCAGTACCTGTTCGGCTTCAGCGGCAAGAAGGCCACCGGAGGCGCCGGCGCATGACAGCATCGGCCGCGCCCTTGCCGCGTGACGTCGATTTCGACCCGGCGCGGCTTGACGGCTATCTGCAAGACCTGCTCGGTGCGGCCGAGGGCCCGTTGCGCGTGCAGCGCACCGAGGGCGGCATGTCCAACCCCACTTACTTCGTGCAGCGCGGCGCCTGGCAGGCGGTGCTGCGCAAGCAGCCGGGCGGCGTGGTGATGCCGTCGGCGCATGCCATCGACCGCGAGTTCCGGGTGCTGGGCGCGCTGCACGGCAGTGCGGTGCCGGTGCCCGAAGCGCTGCACTACTGCGCCGACCGCGCCGTGCTGGGCACGCCCTTCTACCTGATGCAGCGGCTGCACGGCAGGGTCTTCCATGCCTTCGCTGCGCCGGGCCTGGCCGCCAGTGAGCGCCGGGCGCTGTTCGACGCGATGCTGAGCACGCTGGCAGCGGTGCATCGCCTGGAGGTGGCCGCACTGGGCCTGGCCGACTACGGCCGGCCCGGCAACTACTTTGCGCGCCAGCTCAAGCGCTGGTCGGCGCAGTGGGCGCAGTTCCGGCGCGGTGACGACGACAACCCGGCCTTGGATCAGCTCGTGGCCTGGCTGCAGCAGCGCATTCCCGACAGTGAGTTGCTCACCTTGTGCCATGGCGATTTCCGCATCGGCAACCTGATGTTCCATGCCACTGAGCCCAAGGTGGTGGGGGTGCTCGACTGGGAGCTGTCCACGCTGGGCCATCCGCTGGTCGACCTGGCCTTCAACACCCAGGCCTGGCAGATGGCGCCCGACGAGAACGGCGGCCTGCGCGGCCTGCCGCTGGCCGAGCTGGGCATCCCGACCGAGGCCGCCTACCTTGAACGCTACTACGCATTGGCCGGCTCGACCGAGCGCATGGCCCCCTTCCACAAGGCCTTCGCGATGTTCCGCGGCGCGGTGGGCAGCGCCGGCGTGGCGGTGCGCGGCGATGCGGGCAATGGCTTCCTGCCCGATGCCGCCCGCATCGGCCGCAAGCTGGCGCGGGCCTATGCCGCGCGCGGCATGGCCTTGATCGCGGAGGAGGCATGAGCGAGGGCGCTGCGATGACCGTCGGGCAAGCGGCGCGTGGCATCGCCCTCGGCCATGAAGAACCGGCGCAACCGGCCGATCCGGCCCATGCGGCCCATCCAGCGCAACCGGCCCATGCGGCCCATCCTGCCCAGGCGGCCCATCCGGCCCGGGCACAGCGGGCGCCGCTGCACGAGGCGGTGGTCTTTGACCGTTGACCTGATGACGGCCCCCAAAGTCGCCATCATCGGCCCGGGCCTGATGGGCCAGGGCATCGCCCGGGTGATGCAGCGCGCCGGCTGGCCGGTGCTGCTGCTGGGCCGCGAGGCCACGGCCGACGATGCTGGGCTGCGGGTGCGCCTTGCCGACTGCGACCTGGCCATTGAGACCGTGCCCGAAGACCGGGCGCTGAAGACCCCACTGCTGGGCCGCCTGCAGCGGGCGCTGCCGGCGCATGCGCTGCTGGCCAGCAACACCTCGGGCTTGCCGATAGGCGGCCTGGGCGCGGGCTTGGCCGATCCGGGCCGATTCCTCGGCCTGCACTTCTTCTCGCCGGTCGAGCGCATGCGGCTGGTGGAGGTGGTGGCTGGCGCCGAGACCGGCGAGGCCGCAGTGCAGCAGGCCCTGGCCTGGATGCAGGCCCTGGGGCAGGCGCCGGTGCGGGTGCGCGACGGCCCGGGGTTCTTCACCTCGCGGGTGTTCGCGGCCTACCTCGACGAGGCGGTCGCGATGGTGGGCGAGGGCGTCGAGGTGGCGCGCATCGAGGCCGCCGGGCTGGCGCTGGGCCGCGCCATCGGCCCGCTGGCCCTGCTCGACCAGATCGGCCTGCGGCTCAATCTGCAGCAGGCACGCCAGGCGCTGGCCGATGGCCTGCCAGCGCGCTTCTGCCGGCCGCTGGCTCAGCCAGTACTGGCCAGTCTGGTGGCAGCCGGCCGCTGTGGCCGGCGCGAGGGCGGCGGCTTCTTCGACCGCGGGGCCAGCGGCGAGCGCCAGCCCTGGCCTGGCCTGCCCGGGCTCTTCCCGCTGGCCCCGGCCCAGCCCGACGCCATGGGCCTGCAGGCCCGGCTGCGCTGGGCCGAGGTGCTGGAGGCCCTGCGCTGCCTGGAAGAAGGCGTGCTTGCCAGCGCCGACGACGCCGACACCGCGTCGCTGCTGGGCCTGGGTTTCCCGGCGGCCACTGGCGGCGTGCTGCGCTGGGCCGAGGGCCTGGGGCTGGCCGCCCTCGTGGCCACGGCGGACCGCCTGGCCGCGGCCCACGGCTCACGCTTCGAGGCCAGCGCCTGGCTGCGTGAACGGGCCGGCCTCGGCCAGGGCCTGCAGGCCTGGCGCCACGCTGCCGCGCCAGCCACCCATCCATCGGCTTCGCCACCAGCCCCCTGAAGGAATCCCCATGAGCGGCCCTCTCACCGGCGTGCGCCTGATCGAGCTCACCGCCATCGGCCCGGTGCCCTTTGCCGGCGCCTTGCTGGCCGACCTGGGGGCCGATGTGCTGCGCATCGACCGCCCACCCGGCCTGGGGCTGGCACCGGACAAGCCGCCGCAGCTCGATTTCTACAACCGCAACAAGCGCTCGCTGGCACTGGACCTGAAGCGCCCCGCCGCCGTGCAGGCGGTGCTGGGCCTGGTGGTTCGCGCCGAGGTGCTGCTGGAGGGCTTTCGCCCCGGCGTGGCCGAGCGCCTGGGCCTGGGGCCCGAGGCCTGCCTGGCCGCCAACCCGCGCCTGGTCTACGGCCGCATGACCGGCTGGGGCCAGGACGGCCCGCTGGCGCAGGAGGCCGGCCACGACATCAACTACCTGGCGATCACTGGCGCACTGCATGCCATCGGCGGCCCGGGCCGCCCGCCGGCACCGCCGCTGAACCTGGTGGCCGACCTGGGCGGCGGCGCCATGTACCTGGCCGTGGGCGTGCTCAGCGCGGTGCTGGAGGCGCGCCACAGCGGCCAGGGCCAGGTGGTCGATGCGGCGATGGTGGACGGCGTGGCCAACCTGATGTCGGCCTTCCAGGCTTACCGCCAGCAAGGCAGCTGGACGGCGCAGCGCGGCGAGAACATCGTCGATGGCGGCGCGCCTTACTTCGGCACCTACGAGACCCTGGACGGCCAGCATGTGGCGGTGGGTGCGATGGAGCCGGCCTTCTACGCCAACCTGCTGGCAGTGCTGGGCCTGGCGACTGAGCCCCTGCCGGCGCAGAACCAGCGCGCCGCCTGGCCGGCGCTGCGCGAGCGCTTTGCAGCCGTCTTCCGCAGCCGCACCCGGGCTGCCTGGGAGGCTGCCTTCGCCGGCCGCGAGGCCTGCTTCGCGCCGGTGCTGAGCATCGACGAGGCCTGGCAGCACCCGCACATGGTGGCGCGCGGCAGCTTCACCCACTTTGACGGCGTCACCCACCCGACCCCTGCGCCGCGCTTCAGCCGCACCCCGGGCGGGCTGCGCCGGCCGGCACCGGCCGCCGGCCAGCACAGCCTGGAGCTGCTGGCCGAATGGGGTTTCTCGGCCCCCCAAATGGCGGCGCTGCAGGCCAGCGGCGCGCTCTACCAGCAGCCCCCGGCTGCCGTCGAAGGTACACTAGCGTAAGAAGTTCGCGGAGCCTGACCATGGTACTGACCGACGACCAGAAAGCGCTGCAGCAGACGGCCCGCCGCTTCGCGCGGGAGCGCCTGTTGCCCGACTACCAGAAGCGCGAACGCATCGGCAGCCTGGACCGTGCGCTGATCAAGGAGATGGGCCAGCTCGGCCTGCTGGGCATGGACCTGCCCGAGGCCCTGGGCGGCATCGGCGCCGATGCCGTGACCACCGGGCTGATCACCGAAGCGCTGGCCTACGGCGACTTCAATATCAGCGCGGTGCCGGTGGGCATCTCGTTGAATGCCGCCATCCTGATCCGCCATGCCCAGCCCGCGATCGTGCAGGAATGGGTGCCGCGGATGACGCGCGGCGAGGCGGTGGTGGCGATCTGCCTGACCGAGCCGCGCGGCGGCTCTGACGCCAGCAACCTGCAGCTCAAGGCCCGCCGAGTAAGCCACACAGGCGGCCATCCTGACGGCGACTACTACCTGATCAACGGCGAGAAAACGTCGATCACCTTTGCCGACCGCGCCGACGCCTACCTGATCTTTGCCCGCACCGGCAGCGCCGAGCAGGGCGCCAAGGGGGTCAGCGCGTTTTTCATCCCCTACGAGGGAACGGCAGGTATCACGCGCACCCGCTTCGACGATGTCGGCAGCGCGGTGATCGGCCGCGGCTCGGTGTTCTTCGACGACGTCAAGGTGCCGGTCAGCCACCGGCTGGGCGACGAGGGCAGGGGTTTTACCCAGGTGATGCAGGGTTTTGACTACAGCCGCGCGCTCATCGGCCTGCAGTGCATCGGCGCGGCCCAGGCCTCGCTGGACGAGGCCTGGGCCTATGCCCAGTCGCGCGAGGCCTTCGGCAAGCCGATCGGGCAATTCCAGGGCGTGAGCTTCCCGCTGGCCGAGGGTGAATCGCAGATCGAGGCAGTGCGCCAGCTCTGCTACCACGCGCTGGCGCTGCGCGACGCCGGCCTGCCCCACACCAAAGAGGCGGCGATGTGCAAGTGGATGGGCCCACGCAATGCCTTCGACATCATCCACCAGTGCCTGCTGACCTTCGGCCACTATGGCTGGAGCAAGGACTTGCCGCACCAGCAGCGCATGCGCGACGTGATGGGCCTGGAGATCGGCGACGGCACGGCGCAGATCATGAAGCTCATCATCGCCCGCGAGCGCATCGGCCGCGTGGCGGTGCAGTACTGAGAAGGTGCGAACGAACCCCCTGACGCAAAGGCCCGCCATGCCCTACCAATCGATCTTCCGCGCCGGCCTGTTCCAGGGGCAGACCCACATCGTCACCGGCGGCGGCAGCGGCATCGGCCGCTGCACCGCGCATGAGCTGGCCGCGCTGGGCGCGCATGTGGCCCTGGTGGGCCGCAAGCTCGACAAGCTGCAGGCGGTGCAAGCCGAGATCACCGAGGACGGCGGCAGCGCCAGTTGCCACGCCGCCGACATCCGCGAAGAGCCGCAGGTGATCCAGGCCATCACCGAGGTGCTGGCGCAGCGCGGCGCCATCCACGGCCTGGTCAACAACGCCGGTGGCCAGTACCGCGCGCCGATGAAGACCATCTCCACCAAGGGCTTCGAGGCAGTGGTGCGCAGCAACCTGACCGGCGGCTTCATCTTCATGCGCGAGGTCTACAACCGCTGCATGGCGCAGCAGGGCGGGGCCATCGTCAACGTGATCGCCGACATCTGGCATGGCTGGCCCGACTATGCGCACTCGGGCGCGGCGCGCGGCGGCATGCTCACCCTCAGCGAGACGGCGGCCTGCGAGTGGGCCGTCTCGGGCGTGCGCGTCAACTGCGTGGCGCCCAGCGGCATCGCCTCCAGCGGTTTCGACACCTACACGCCCGAGGCCCAGGCCAAGATCCTGCAGTTCCCGCCCAGCGTGCCCTTGCAGCGCTATGGCACCGAGAGCGAGATCTCGTCGGCCATCGTCTACCTGCTGTCACCGGCGGCGGCCTACATCACCGGGTCGTGCGTGCGGGTTGACGGCGGCACGCCCAACTACCGGCCCAGCACCTGGCAGCTCGAAGCGCATCAGCGCAGTCAACCCTTCAATGGCTTCCACCGCTCGGTGCAGCCCGAGTTGCTGCGGCGTGGCCAGTGAGGGCCGTGCAGCGATGAGCGCGCCAGAAGACGAACCGGCCCTGGCCCGGCGCATCGAGACCTACCTCGGCCAGCAGGCCGGCCACCCGGTGCAGGTGCGCGGGCTGCGGCGCTTTCCGGTCGGTTTTTCATGGCGCACCTTTGGCTTGACGGTGCGTGACCTGCACCGCCCGGGCGTTGAGACCCCGCTGATCCTGCGCCTGGGGTCTGAGGCCGGCTTGTTTGCGCCCTACAGCTGCCGGCCCGAAGTGCTGGCCCTGCGCTCGCTGCAGGGCAGCGCAGTGCCGGTGCCCGAAGCCTTCTGGGCCAGCGACGATGCCAGCCTGCTGGGCGCGCCTTTCATGTTCTGCAGCCGGGTGGACGGCGCCGCGGTGGTGCCCTGGGTCTCGCCCAGCGCGCCGCCACTCGAAGAATCCTACCGGCGCGGCCTGGCCGAGCAGTTCATCGCCGCGCTGGCCGCCCTGCACCGGCAGCCCTGGCAGACCCAGCCGATTGCCGAGCTGGCCCAGGGCATCACCGCGCAAAACGCCGCGCTGCGCAATGTCGAACTCTGGGAGTCGCACATCCAGCGCTGGGCCCTGCGGCCCTACCCGCTGGCCGAATGGGGCCTGCGCTGGCTCAAGGCCCATGCGCCGCCGGCACCGCGCGTGGCCATCGTGCATGGCGACTACCGCACCGGCAATTTTCTGGAACAGGCCGGCCACATCACCGCCATCCTCGACTGGGAGCTGGTGCATTTGGGCGACCCGCATGAGGACCTGGGCTGGGCCAGCCTGC
>JAYVBO010000371.1:0-7648 GCA_043750435.1 Betaproteobacteria bacterium
CCCGCTGGCCCGGCCGGCCGTGAAGCCAGCCACGCAGCCCGCGGTGCAGCCGGCTACTTGACCTTGCCCAGCGCCACGCGAAAGGCTTCCAGCCTGGCCTCGTAGGTTTCGGCCTCGCCGTAGTCCAGGAAGCGGTTGTAGCGGTGGTGCGTGCCCAGCACCTTGTGGGCGTGCTTGATGGGGCAGAAGTACTGTTCGGTGCGCGCCAGAATTTCCGCCATGTAGCCCATCAGCCCGTTGCCATATTCGCAATAAGTGCAGTGGAATTTTTCGATGAAATTCAGGTAGCCCAGGTGTCGCCTGTCGAACACCAGGTAGTCAGCGCGCTTCACCCGGGTGATGCCGTAGATCGGGAAACACGTCCACTGGTAGACGCTGACGCACAGGTCGATCAGCAGCAGCGGCAGCACCATGCCGTAGATCAGCGGCCCGGTGATCAGGTTCTGCGGGCGGTTGGTGACCAGCCAGCGGAAGAAATTCAGCTTCAGCTTGCGGTGGGCCAGCTTCACGCCGCGTTCGAATTCGACGCGTTTGCCCTTGATCTGGAAAAACATACGGCTTTGCTGCTCGTGCACCGCCGTGGCCAGTTCGGCTTCGAGGGCCGCCATCCGGGCCAGGATGTCTTGGATGCGTTCATTCATGCGCCGAAGCATAGGGGCAGCCGCCAGATGTACGCTGACGAACCAACGCCCGGCCTCGGGCAGGTCTATAAAGGCACCATGAACTCGCCCGCTTCGCACGCCATCAACCCCCGCACCCTGCAACTGCATGCGCTGGGACAAAGCCTCTGGCTGGACAACATCACGCGCAGCCTGCTCGACAGCGGCACGCTGGCGCGTTACATCGCCGAGTTGTCGGTGACGGGGCTGACCTCGAACCCGACGATCTTTGAGCACGCCATCGCCGGCGGCACCGCTTACGACGCCAGCATCGTGGCGCTGGACGCGGCGGGCTTGGCGGGCGAAGAACTGTTATTCGAAATCGCGCTGCAAGATCTGCGGCGCGCGGCCGATTTGTTCAGGCCGGCTTACGACGCCAGCGGCGGTGTGGACGGCTGGGTGTCGCTCGAGGTTTCGCCGCTGCTGGCCGACAACACCGCGCACACCATCCGGGCCGCTGCACGTTTGCATGAACGCGCGGGGCGGCCGAATGTCTTCATCAAGATACCCGGCACACCGGAAGGCCTGCGCGCGGTTGAAGAAGCGGTGTTCGACGGCGTGCCGGTCAATGTGACGCTGCTGTTTTCCACCGAGCAGTACCGCGCGGCGGCCGCCGCCTATCTGCGCGCCCTGGAACGCCGGCTCGCCGCCGGGCTGCACCTGAAGGTGGCGCTGGTGGCCTCGCTGTTTGTCAGCCGCTGGGACGTGGCCGTGCAAGACAGCGTGGCCCCCGAATTCCGCAACCGGCTGGGCATTGCGGTGGCCATGCAGACCTACAGCGCGCACATCGAATGGCTGACCAGCGACCGTTGGAAGCGCCTGGCCGCCAGTGGGGCACGGCCGCAGCGCCTGCTGTGGGCCAGCACCGGCGTGAAAGACCCGGCCGCGGCCGACACCCTGTACGCGCAGGCACTGGCGGCTGCCGGCACCATCAACACCTTGCCCGAAAAGACGCTGCTGGCCTTTGCCGACCACGGCGAAGTGGATGGCGGGCTGCCGGCCGATGGCGGGCATGCCGAAGACGTGCAGCAGGAATGCCGCCGCCAGGGTGTCAACCTGGACGCGCTGGCCTTGCGCCTGCAGCGCGAAGGCGTGGAGGCTTTCGCGCTGTCCTGGCACGCGCTGCTGGCGGTCATCCGCGAGAAAAGCCCGTCGCAGGCGTCAGCACAGCGCGGTACGCGCGCGCCGCTGGTGCAGGGCCAGCCAGAGCAGCGCAGCCCCCAGCAATGACAGCGGCAGCAGCGCGCCCAGATTCATGGCCTGCCAGCCGCCGGTGGTGACCAATGCACCCGAGCCGAAAGCGGTGAAGGTCATGGTCGTGTAGACGCAGAAATCAACCGCCGCCTGCGCGGTGGTGCGCTCTTCGGGCCGATAGGCCTCGGTGGCCAGCGTGGTGCCGCCGATGAACAGAAAGTTCCAGCCCACACCCAGCGTAACCAGCGCGGCCAGGAAGTGCATCAGGTCCACGCCCGACAGCGCGATCAACACGCACACCACGTTCAGCGCCAGGCCCACCACCATGATGGGCAGCGCGCCGAAGCGCTTGATCAGGCTGCCCGTGAAGAAGCTGGGGCCGTACATGCCGACCACATGCCATTCCAGCACCAGCGCCGCCGACGAGAAGGGGTGCGAACACTGGGCCATGGCGATGGGCGTGGCGGCCATCAGCAGATTCATCACACCATAGCCCAGGGCACAGGCGGCGGCGGCAATGATGAAGACCGGTTGGCGCGCAATCTCACGCAGCGGGCGGCCCTGAACCGGCGTGCTGCCGGGTGCGTTGAGCGGCGGGAAGTCAATGCGCGACATCACCAGCAGGGCCAGCAGCGCCACGCCCACCAGCGCCAGGTAGGCGCCGGCAAAAGGCTGGGGCAGGGCGTCGCGCGTGAAGGTGGCCAGGTTGGGGCCGACAAAGGCGCCCAGGATGCCGCCGGCCAGCACCCACGAAATGGCTCTTTCCTTCATCGAAGGCACCACCAGTTCGGTGGCCGCAAATCGGTACAGCGAAGCGTTGGCGTTGTAATAGCCACCCAGCACCGTGGCGCCCACCAGCAGCCAGAAGCTGTGCGTGATGGCCGCCACCGCGCACAGCGCTGAAGCGACCATGGCCACCACCAGCCCCAGTTGAAAGGTGCGGCGCCGGCCCCAGGCACGTTGGTGGCGGGCCACCAGCGGCGCCGCCAAAGCGCCGCCCGCCACGTAGCCGGCCACCGGCAGCGTGGCCATCCAGGCCAGCGGCGCCAGGCCCAGGCCAACCAGGCCGTTGATGGCGATGAAGGTGACGTTGTTCGACAGGAACAGGCCCTGGCACAGCGCGAGCAACAGGAGTTGGGGATTCATGGGGGCGGAGCCTGGGGTGTGCGAGAGCGGCGATTGTCAGCGCAGGCGCGCCGGAACGGTTTCGGCCCAGTGATGCCGCCGCGCGGGGCTGGGCCTATCCTGCGGTCATGAATCCGAGTACGGCCGAGTGGACAGACCGATGGCGCGAGCGGCTGCAAGCCTTCGATGTCCACGCATTGCCACGGGCCGATCGCCGGCACGCAGCCGTGGCCGTGGCCGTGGTCGAAGCGGGCCACGGCGCCGACCTGCCGGGCCTGCCGCAGCAGGCCGACTGGTCCAACGCGCCCGCACTGCTGCTGACCCGCCGCGCCACCACCCTGCGCAGTCACGCCGGGCAATGGGCGATGCCCGGGGGGCGCCTGGACGACGGCGAAACGCCCGAGCAGGCCGCGCTGCGCGAGATGGCTGAAGAGGTGGGCGTGCAACTGGACGCATCGGCCGTACTGGGCCGGTTGGACGACTACGCCACGCGATCGGGCTACCTGATCACGCCGGTGGTGGTGTGGGCCGGCGCGGCGCGCGATGTACAGCCCAACGCCGGCGAAGTGGCCAGCATCCACCGCGTCCCGTGCAGTGAATTGCTGCGCGCAGACGCACCGCTGCTGAACCACCTCCACGGCGCTGACCACCCGGTGCTGCGCATGCCCGTGGGCGATGGCTGGATAGCCGCGCCGACAGCGGCTTTCCTATACCAGTTTCGCGAGCTGTGTCTGCTGGGCCGGCCGACGCGCGTGGCGCATTTCGACCAGCCGGAGTTCGCTTGGCGCTGAGCGTGCGCTCGCGTCCCTGTGCGAGCAGGAGCGTTGCAGTGGCAAGCCTCGAGCTGCGCGCGCGGCCGGTCAGTTCGGGCCCGAGGCGTTTGGGCCAAGGCTTGCCGCGAACGTGGGCGGTTCCCCGGGGGCCTGCAGGCGCTCGATGTCCTGGCACAGCCGCGCGGCGACCAGGTGCATCACTTCCAGGCCGAAGTCGGGGTTCTGGTAGACGAGCTGCTTGAAGGTGGCTTCGTCGATGGACAGCACCGTGCACGGCGTCAGGCAGAGTGCCGCGCTGCTGCGCCAACGCTCGGGCGCGAAGAAGGCAATTTCGCCGAACATCTGCCCCGCTTCCAGCGTGCGGCCAACATCAGGCAGGGCAATGCGGCCATCGGCCAGGAAGTACATCCGGTCGGCCTTGGAGCCGCGCGTGAACAAGGTGGCGCCGGCGCGGTATTTGCGGCTGCGCATATAGGGCCGCAGCCAGATGCCCAGCTGCTTGTCGTGCGTGCCGGCGGCCGATAGATGCCGCGTGATCTGCACCATCTGGCGCACCCGCCACAGGTTCACCGGCAGCAGCACAGCATGCAGCAAAACCAACAGCGGGTTGGGCTGTGCCAGGCCGTACACCATGAAGCCGATGTTGCTGCCGACGGCCAGCCAGCGCAGCGGGATCATGGTGCGCACGAAGGTGCTGACGATGACCAGCCCAGCGGCCACCGCAGCTGACGCGTAGGCCAGCAACTGCTGCGGGTCGGACAGGCCGCTCACGAACTGCGCCACCAGGGCGCTCCAGTTGTCCCAATGGCTCATGGTGTCGAGCGCCCTGCTGGCCGTGCGGGTGTTCAGCTTCTGCGGATGCGGACCGGGGCCTTGCGGGCCGGCTCGGCTGCGGCCTCAATGGCAGCAGCGGGCGCCGCGTCGGGGCCCACCGCGGCATCGACAATGGCCTGGGTGGCGTCGACGGTGCTGGTGGAAGCCTGGCCAGTGGCGGCGGCGGGCGCGGCCGTTGCCGCTGTTGCGTCTTCGCTGATGACCCGCGTGTAGGGCGTCAGGATCTGCACCAGTTGGCCGTAGATCTTGGGGTTGCCGGCCACCACTTCGCGCTGGTGCAGGAAGTCGGACTCGCCTGTGAAGTTGCCGATCAAGCCACCGGCCTCGGTGATGATCAATGAGCCGGCGGCGATGTCCCAGGGCTGCAGCCCGGTTTCGAAGAAGCCGTCGTAATAGCCGGCGGCCACGTAGCAAAGGTCCAGCGCCGCAGCGCCCGGGCGGCGCAGGCCGGCGCAGCTTTGCATCACCTCTTCGAACATCTTCACGTAGCGCTTGAAGTTGTCGCCCTTGCGGAAGGGGAAGCCGGTGCCGATCAGGCAGTCGGCCAGGCGCAAGCGCTTGGACACGCGCAAGCGACGGTCGTTCAGGAAGGCGCCGCGGCCCTTGCTGGCAAAGAACATGTCGTTGCGCGTGGGGTCGTACACCACGGCCTGCTGCACCACGTTGCGGTAGGCCAGCGCGATGGACACGGCGTAGACCGGGAAGCCGTGCAGGAAGTTGGTGGTGCCGTCCAGCGGGTCGATGATCCAGACGTATTCGCTGTTCTGCGCACCGTGCTCGCGCCCCGACTCTTCGGCCAGGATGCCGTGGCCCGGGTAGGCCTCGAGCAGGATGTTGATGATGGCCATCTCGGCCGCGCGGTCGACCTCGGAGACGAAGTCGTTCGGTCCTTTGCGGCCGATCTTCAGCACGTCCAGATCGAGCGCCGCCCGGTTGATGATGGACCCTGCCGCGCGTGCCGCCTTGATGGCGATGTTGAGCATGGGGTGTAGCGCTTGCGACATGGGGGAGTCCTGTGGGGCTGGGGTCGGCAGGGCCGACGAGCAGGGTGGGGCGGCTGAAGGGGGTAAAGAGCGTGGCAGTGACAATCACCGCGTGAATACCCCGAGTTTACCGGGCGGCGCTGCCGCCGACCCCACGCGCTTCGTGCTGATCGGCACCAGTCACCCCGGCAATGTGGGTTCGACGGCGCGGGCGATGAAGGTCATGGGCTTCAGTGACCTGGTGCTGGTGGCGCCGCGCCATGCCGACGTGCTGCAGCGCGAAGAGGCGGTGGCCATGGCCAGCGGGGCCACCGACATCCTGGCCAGCGCCCGTGTGGTGGCCACCTTGGCCGAGGCGCTGGACGGCGTCACCTGGGCCTGCGCCACGGCCATGACGCCGCGTGACTTCGGCCCGCCCACGCTGGCCCCGCGCGACCATTTCGCCACGCTTTCGGCCAGCCCGCAGCGTGTGGCCTTCGTCTTCGGGCCCGAGCGCACCGGGATGTCGAATGAAGACGTCTACCGCTGCCATGTCTGCGTTTCGGTGCCCACCAACCCCGGCTACGGTTCATTGAACCTGGCACAGGCGGCGCAATTGATCGCCTACGACTGGCGCATGGCGCTGGGCGGCTACGGGGTGCAGCCGCGCACGACGGACCCGCAGCTGGCCGACGGCGCCGCCTTGGCCGGCCTGCTGGCGCACTGGCAGCAGACGCTGGAGCAGATCGGCTTTCTGGACCCGGCCGCGCCCAAGAAGCTGATGCCACGGCTGAACCAGTTGCTGAACCGCGCCCAGCTCAGCGCTGAAGACGTGCACATCCTGCGTGGCATCGCGCGGGCGGCAGCGCGGTTTTCGGGCCCCCGCTAGACTTCCTGCCATGTTTGATCGACTGCGCGAAGACATCGCCTGCATCCTGGAACGCGACCCCGCCGCGCGGTCGTCGTGGGAGGTGCTGACCTGCTACCCGGGCTTGCACGCGCTGGTCCTGCACCGCCGCGCCAGTTGGTGCCGCCGCCATGGCCTGCACTGGCTGGCGCGCTTCATCTCGCACATCGGGCGCTTCCTGACCGGCATCGAACTGCACCCCGGCGCCACCATCGGCCACCGCGTCTTCATCGACCACGGCATGGGCGTGGTGGTGGGCGAAACCGCCGAGATCGGCGACGGTTGCACCATCTACCAGGGCGTGACGCTGGGCGGCACGGCCCTGGTCAAAGGCGCCAAGCGCCACCCCACGCTGGGCAAGGACGTCATCGTCGGCGCCAATTCGCAGGTGCTGGGCGGCTTCACGGTGGGTGACGGCGCGCGCATCGGCAGCGGCGCGGTGGTGACCAAGCCGGTGCCGGCCGGTGCGACGGCAGTGGGCAACCCGGCCCGCATCATCCAGCGCGACACCGACGCGGCGCGCGAAGCGGCTGCGGCCAAGATGGGCTTTTCGGCCTACGGCGTGACGCAGGGCGACGACCCGGTGTCGCAGGCCATGAAGGGCCTGATCGACAACGCTTCGGCCCATGAACACCAGGTGATGCTGCTGTGGCAGGCCATCGAAAAACTGTCGGCTCGCAGCCATGAGCTGCCGGTCGGTGACTGCGTGCCCCAAGACGCGCAAACCACCGAAATCTTCGACGTCGAGCGGATGAACCGCCTCGTCAAATAGCGGGGGTTCAGGCCGGATTCAGGCGCGACCCGGCGTACGGGTGATGCCCTCGGCGCGCACGGCGGACTTGGGCCGGAAGGCCTTGCACAGCGCGTCGTCGGTGGCGATGTAGGGGCCACCGATCAAGTCCACGCAGTAGGGCACCGCGGCGAAAATGCCGTGTACCGGCGGGCTGGCCGCTGGCAGGCCCTGCAGCGTCTCGGCGATGGCCTTGGGCTGGCCTGGCAGGTTGATGACCAGCGCCTGGCGGCGCACCACCGCCACTTGTCTAGACAAGATGGCTGTCGGCACAAAGGCCAGCGAGATCTGCCGCATTTGTTCGCCAAAACCCGGCATCACCTTGTGGGCGATGGCCAGCGTGGCCTCGGGCGTCACGTCACGCAGCGCGGGCCCGGTGCCGCCGGTGGTCAGCACCAGGTCGC
>JAYVBO010000372.1:0-3298 GCA_043750435.1 Betaproteobacteria bacterium
CCCCAACCGCCACCCGGCGCCCAAGGCTTCGGGCCACGATTGCACCAGCCTGGTGGTCTCGGTCAGCAACCGCCCCGGCGCCGTGCACGACATGCTGGTACCGCTGAAGACCCACGGCGTGTCGATGAGCCGCTTCGAGTCACGCCCGGCGCGGTCGGGCCAGTGGGAGTACTACTTCTACGTCGATCTGCAAGGCCACCCCGACGAGCCGCATGTGACGGCTGCGCTGCAAGAACTGCGCGCGGCCTGCGCCTATTTCAAGGTGCTGGGCACCTACCCCATCGACAGCCACTGAGCCCCATGTTCCAGCAACTAGGTCTCATCGGATGCGGTTTGATGGGCGGCAGCTTCGCGCTGGCGCTGAAGCGCGCCGGGCTGGTCAAGCGCGTGGTCGGCTACAGCAAGTCGCCCTCGACCACCGAGAAAGCGCGCAAGCTGGGCGTCATCGACGTGGCGGCTGAATCGGCGCTGCTGGCGGTGTCGGGTTCGGACATCGTGCTGATTGCCGTGCCGGTGGCTGCCACCGAGACCACTTTCAAGGCTATCCGCCACGCGATGGAGCCCGGCGTGCTGTTCATGGACGTGGGCAGCACCAAGCGCGACGTCGTTGATGCCGCGCGCCGCGTGCTGCGCGAGCGGCTCAGTTCCTTCGTGCCGGCCCACCCCATCACCGGCAAGGAAGTCTCGGGCATTCAGCATGCCGACGGCGCGCTCTACGCGGGCCGCCAGGTCATCATCACACCCTTGGCGCAGACCTCGCCCGAGCTGGTGCAGAAGGCCACCGACGTGTGGTCGGCCATCGGCGCGCAAGTGCTGAAGATGACTCCCGAGAACCACGACGCGGCTTTCGCGGCGGTCAGCCATCTGCCCCATCTGCTGGCTTTCGCCTACTTCAGCGCGGTGGTCAACCAGCCGGCGGGCCGTGATTTTCTGTCGCTGGCCGGCCCGGGCTTCCGCGACTTCACGCGCATCGCGGCCAGCAGCCCTGAAACCTGGCGCGACATTCTGGTGGCCAACCGAGAGGAAGTGCTGAAGCAGTCGGCACGCTTTCGCCAGGCACTGGACGCACTGGAACACGTCATCCGCGAAGGCAATGCCGACGCCCTGGAAGGCCTCATCCGCGCGCCTTCTGAGGGCCGCGCCGCCTGGCAGATGGGCGCGCCGCGTGTGCCGGGCACGCCCAAAGCCTGATCCCCATTTTCGAGCCGGCTCGGCCGACCGCATGTACGACATACCCTTTCTTGATTTGCCGCCGCTGAACGGCGCCTCTGGCACGGTGCGCCTGCCGGGCAGCAAGAGCATTTCCAACCGCGTGCTGCTGCTGGCCGGCCTGGCCGAAGGCACCACCGCCGTGCACGACCTGCTGGCCAGCGACGACACCGCGGTGATGCTGGCGGCGCTGGAAACCCTGGGCTGCACCTTGCGCCGCGAGGGCGCGGTGCTGCACCTGACGGGCATCGCCGGCCGGCTGCGAGTGCACGAGGCCGATCTGTTCCTGGGCAACGCCGGCACCGCCATGCGCCCGCTGGCCGCTGCGCTGGCCGTCCTGGCCACCACGCAGGGCGGCCGCTTCAAGCTGAGCGGCGTGCCGCGCATGCACGAGCGGCCCATCGCCGACCTGGTCGACGCGCTGCGCCCGCTGGGCTGCGCCATCGATGACCTGGGCACCCCAGGCTACCCGCCGCTGCGCCTGCACGGCATGGCCGGCGGCCAACTCGCCACCGAGCAGCCGATCCGCGTGCGCGGTGACGTGTCCAGCCAGTTCCTGACCGCCCTGCTGATGGCACTGCCCTTGGTGGCGCAAGACCGCGATGTCGTCATCGAGGTGCAAGGCGAGCTGATCTCCAAGCCCTACATCAGCATCACGCTGAACCTGCTGGCGCGCTTCGGCATCGCCGTGCAGCGTGACGGTTGGGCGCGTTTCACCATCCCGCAGGGCAGCCGCTACCGGTCGCCGGGCAGCATCCACGTCGAAGGCGACGCCTCGTCGGCGTCCTACTTCATCGCCATGGGTGCCATCGCCGCCCACGGCGGTGCACCGCTGCGCATCGAAGGCGTCGGCAGCGATTCCATCCAGGGGGACATCCGCTTCGTCGACGCCGCGGTGGCCATGGGCGCCCAGGTGAAAAGTGGGCGCGGCTGGCTGGAAGTGCACCGCGGACGCTGGCCGCTGGCCGGCATCACGCTGGACTGCAACCACATCCCCGACGCCGCCATGACGCTGGCCGTGATGGCGCTCTACGCCGACACACCCACAAGGCTGACCGGCATCGCCAGCTGGCGGGTGAAGGAAACCGACCGCATCGCCGCCATGGCCGCCGAGCTGCGCAAGGTCGGCGCCGGCGTGGTCGAAGGGCCGGACTTCATCGAGGTCAGCGCGCCCGGCAAGTGGCGGGCCGCCGCCATCCACACCTACGACGACCACCGCATGGCGATGTGCTTGTCTTTGGCCGCCTTCAACCCCTTGGCCGGCGCGCTGCCGCAGGTGCCGGTGCGCATCCTCGACCCGAAATGCGTGGCCAAGACCTTCCCCGACTACTTCGAAGCGCTGTTCGGCGTGGCCACGGCCGACCCCGGCGCGGTGCCGGTGATCTGCATCGACGGGCCGACGGCATCCGGCAAGGGCACGCTGGCTGCCCGCGTGGCCGACGCCCTGGGCTTCCATCTGCTGGACTCAGGCGCGCTCTACCGCGCCACGGGTCTGGCCGCGCAGCGCCGCGGCATCGCGCCCGATGACGAAGCCGCCGTGGCCGGCGTGGCGCAGTTCCTGGACCTGCGCTTCGGCCACGGGCCGCAGGGCAGCCGTGCCTGGCTGCGCGGCGAGGAAGTCTCGGATGAACTGCGCCTGGAAAGCACCGGCCTGCTGGCCTCGCGAGTGTCGGCCATCCCGGCCGTGCGCGAGGCCCTGCACGGCCTGCAGCTGTCTTTCCGCCGCGCCCCGGGCCTGGTGGCCGACGGCCGCGACATGGGCTCGGTCGTATTCCCCGATGCCGGACTCAAGGTCTACCTCACGGCAAGCCCGGCACAACGTGCCGAGCGGCGTCATAAGCAATTGATTTCAAAGGGAATTTCGGCTAGCATCGACGCTCTTCGCGCTGACCTCGTGGCACGCGACGCGCGAGACAGCTCGCGTGCCGTCGCACCGCTCAAGCCCGCGCAAGATGCGCTGTTGCTCGACAACTCCGCAGTCACCGTCGAGCAATCGGTCGTGTGGGTGCTGGATGCGTGGGCTCGGCGCAGGCCGTTTCCGGTTCGCTAGAACCGACCGCGGCCACCCCCCAGGCCACCGCAGCGCCCC
>JAYVBO010000373.1:0-3295 GCA_043750435.1 Betaproteobacteria bacterium
GACAGCGTGGCGATGCCGTCCTGCACCGTGCCGATGTGTTCGAACAGCGTGGCCATTTCCCACATCACCCAGTGCGAAATGCCGTTCAGGCGGAAGGCCATGGCCGCCGCTGCGGCCACCGCGCCCACGCCCACGGCGCCCTGGGTCCACAGCGTCAGGCCGGCATAGGCGGTGCCGGCAATCAGCAGCACGCTGAGGATCTGGTTGACCGTCTCAAACGCCGTCACCAAACGCATCTGGCCGTAGGCCGTGACCATGAATTCCTGCATCGCACTGCGCGCGAATTGGGCCTCGCGCTGCGAGTGCGAGAACAGCTTCACCGTGGCAATGTTGGTGTAGGCGTCGGTGATGCGGCCGGTCATCAGCGACCGCGCATCGGCCTGCTTCTGCGCCACCTTGCCCAGGCGCGGCACGAAGACGCGCAAGGTGAGGATGTAGAGCGCCAGCCAGCCCAGGAAGGGCACCACCAGCCAGGCATTGAAAGCCCCCAGCACGGCGATCAGCGTGACGAAGTAGATGACGACGTAGACCAGGATGTCGGTGAAGATCAGCCAGGTGTCGCGCACTGCCAGTGAGGTCTGCATCACCTTGGTGGCGATGCGTCCGGCGAATTCGTCCTGGTAGAAAGACATGCTTTGGGCCAGCATCAGGCGGTGGAAATTCCAGCGCATGCGCATCGGGAAATTGCCGAACAGACCCTGGTACTTGAACAGCGCCTGCAGCGCGGCAAACACCACGCTGGCCAGCAGCACCACGGCCAACAGGGTCAGCGTGTGGCCATGGCCTTGCCAAAGTTCAGCCGGCTTGACGCGGCCCAGCAGGTCGATGACGTGGGCCATCATGCTGAACAGCAGCGCCTCGAAGGCTCCAATGGCGGCCGTGAACAGCGCCACCAGCACCAGGTAGCGGCGCAGGCCCTTCGTGCACTGCCACAGGAAGGTGAAGAACTGCGCCGGCGGCTGTGGCGGGTCGCCCTGCGGATAGGGCTGCACCAGCCCTTCAAAACGTTGAAACACACGCGCTCCCTGAACACGCCGGGTGGGCGTTGAGATGGTTGCCGCGCAGGCGGTAGGCCTGCTGCAGACACCCGGCCGGGTAAGGCCAGGCGGGGGGCCGAATTCGGCCGAAGGGCGCGATTATCGGGGGCGATGCGACTTAGGGTGGCCCGTCCAATTGGGGGTGTCCTCCGTCGATATGATGAATCGAGGAGACACCCAGAACATGTTCGATTACATCGTCGTCGGCGGCGGTTCAGCCGGTTCGGTGCTGGCCTCGCGGCTCAGCGAAGACCCTGCCGTCAGCGTCTGCCTGCTGGAAGCCGGTCCGGTGGACAACAGCATGCTGGTGCAGTGCCCTTCGGGCGTTGTGGCCGGCGGTTTTCTCAAGAATTGGCAACACAACTGGGCCTTTCAGACCGTGCCGCAAGCGGGCCTGAACGGCCGCCGTGGCTACCAGCCGCGCGGTCGCGGGCTGGGCGGTTCCAGTTCGATCAACGCGATGATCTACATCCGCGGCCAGCGTCAGGACTACGACCACTGGGCGGCGCTGGGCAATGCCGGCTGGGGCTGGGACGGGGTGCGGCCCTACTTCCTGAAAGCCGAGAACAACGAGCGCGGCGCCAATGCCTTCCACGCCAGCGGTGGGCCCTTGAACGTGATGGACCTGCAGCAGCCTGGGCGTTCATCGCAGCTGTTCGTCGCGGCCGCGCACCAGGCCGGCTACCCGCTCAACCCCGACTTCAACGGCGCCACCCAGGAAGGCGCGGGCCTGTACCAGGTGACGCAAAAGGCGGGCGAACGTTGCAGCGCCGCCAAGGCCTACCTCACGCCCCACCGCAAGCGCCCCAACCTGAAGATCATCACCAACGCGCAGGCCACGCGCGTGCTGCTGCAAGGCCGGCGCGCGGTGGGCGTGGAGGCCGTGGTGAATGGCCAGTTGCAGCAGTTGCAGGCGCGGCGTGAAGTGCTGCTGGCCGCCGGCGCGCTGCAATCACCGCAGTTGCTGATGCTGTCGGGCATAGGCCCGGGCGCCCATCTGCAAGACAAGGGCGTGACCGTGCAACACGACCTGCCCGGCGTGGGACTGAACCTGCATGATCACATCAGTGTCACGCTGGTGACCCACGCGCCGCGCCTGAACGACACCTTCACCGTGTCGCCCAGCGGCACGCCCGCCGCGATCAAGGGCGTCTACGACTGGCTGAGCCGACGCAGCGGCCTGCTGACCAGCAACATCGCTGAGGCGGGCGCCTTCCTCAAGAGCAGCCCCGAGCAGCAGGTGCCTGATCTGCAGATTCACTTCGTGCGCACCAAGCTGATCGACCACGCGCGCACGCTGGCCTGGGGCCATGGCTACACCTGCCACCTCTGCCCCTTGCGGCCGGCCAGCCGCGGCAGCGTGATGCTGGCCAGCAACCGCCCCGGCGACGCGCCGTTGATCGACCCCAACTTCTTTGCCGACCGCGCCGACATGGACCTGCTGATGCGCGGCTTCAAGCAGTTGCGCCACATCCTGCGCCAGCCGGCACTCAGTGATTTCGGTGGCACCGAACTGCCCGCGCTGGCCGCCGCACAGACCGACGCCGAGATCGAGGCCTACATCCGGCGCAATGCCGATACCGAATACCACCCCGTGGGCACCTGCCGCATGGGCAACGGGCCCAACGACGTGGTCGATGCCGCACTGCGCGTACACGGCATGCAGGGCCTGCGCGTGGTGGATGCGTCCATCATGCCGCGCATCATCTCGGGCAACACCAATGCGCCGACCATCATGATTGCCGAGAAAGCTGCCGACATGATTCAACAAGGCCCCGATGCCTGACATCCAACTCTCGGTGCTCGACCAGTCGGTGGCCTGCACAGGCCGCGACGAAGGCCACGCGCTGCGCGACACCTTGGACTTGGCCAGCTTCTGCGAAGGCCTGGGCTACCAGCGCTTCTGGGTCAGTGAACACCACGGCATGCCGACCATCGTGGGCAGTGCGCCCGAGGTGCTGATGGCCGCCATCGCGGCGCGCACCACGCGCATCCGCATCGGCAGTGCGGGCGTGATGCTGCCCCACTACTCGGCGCTGAAAGTGGCCGAGCAATTCCGCGTGCTGGACTCATTGGCGCCCGGGCGCATCGACCTGGGCGTGGGCCGCGCACCGGGCAGTGACGGCCGCACCGCCGCAGCGCTGAACCCCAACGCCCGCCACGCGGCCGACGACTTTCCGCAACAGGTGGTGGACCTGCAGGCCTGGAGCGCCGGCCTGCGCCACCAGGGCCTGACCGCGAACCCGCTGCCGCCGGTG
>JAYVBO010000374.1:0-7641 GCA_043750435.1 Betaproteobacteria bacterium
GCAGCGATGACCGACAGGTTCAGCAGCACCGGCGTGATGGCCGGCACCGCGAAGCGCTTCCAGGTGTTCAGCACCCCGGCCGACAAGGCCACCAGCGACATGAAGCCGATGTAGGGGAACATCCAGCGCGTCATGACCACGGCGTCGTCGAAACGCTCCAGGCCCGAGCCCATCAGCCAGACCAGCAGCGGCGCGCCCACCACGCCCAGCACGCAAATCGCCAGCAGCACCCAGGCCAGCACCGTGGCCACGGCGTTGATCAGCGCATGCGTGGCGACGTCGCCGTCGCGTTCACGGGTAGCAGCCAGCAAGGGCACGAAGGCCTGCGAGAAGGCGCCTTCGGCAAACAGCCGGCGGAACAGATTGGGAATGCGGAAAGCGACGTTGAAGGCGTCGGTGACGCCACTGGCGCCGAAGGCCGCCGCCACGAGTTGTTCGCGCACCAGGCCGGTCACCCGCGACAACAGGGTCAACAGCGAAACAATGGAAGCAGCCTTGAGCAAATTCACAGCGCATTATAGGAAGCCACCCGGGGTGCATCTGGACAGTCAGGCGCGCCGTGCTACACTCGACAGTCTTTGCACCTTATGACTTCACCTCTGTAAAAGCATGGCCACCTCGTCTAAAGCTAAGAAGAAAACCGTTCGCCTCGCCTCGGGCCTCAAGCGCGCCCGCCAGGACGTGGTTCTGAACGCCGCCAACACCTCGCTGCGCTCGCACTTCCGCACCGTCGTGAAGAACGTCGTCAAAGCCGTCACCGGCGGCGACAAGGCCAAGGCCACCGAGACCTTCAAGTCGGCACAAAGCGTGATCGACTCGATCGCCGACAAGGGCATCTTCCACAAGAACAAGGCCGCTCGCCTGAAGAGCCGCCTGTCCGCCAAGGTCAAAGCCTTGTCGTTGGCTGCCTAAAGCAGACGTCACTGGTGCAAAAGAAAGGCCCGCAACAGCGGGCCTTTTTTCATGGCGGATCCAATTCGACCACGGGCAGTTGGTTGTCGCGCGCGAAGTTCATGACGAAGTCCCAGGCCATGGGCTCGATGCCGCGCAGCGCCTCGCTGACCAGCACGCACTTCACGCCGTCGATGACCTGCGGCACGCAGTAAGGCGAATAGCCGATGTAGGCACCGATGCCGCCAGCGCCGCCGCCCGGGCGGAAGCTGGACATGGCACCCGCCAGGCGCTCAGACCAATCGCTGGGGCGAAAGGTTCGGCCCTCGGTGGTGATGCCGCGGATGGTGTACTGACGGGGCTTCTTCAAGGTCATCGGTAGCGGCGCGGCCACGCGGCCTGCCGGTAGAAGCAGAGGCTGCGGCCTGGAAATCGGGCCGCGCAAGGCTGCAATTGTGCCTCGGGTTTGCTGCGCCGCAGCATGCATGATGACGCCCACGGTGGTGGTGATGCCCACTGCATCGGCCGCCCGCCACCCCCCTTTAGAATCAAAGCCCGCCGGAACGTGACGTAGGCAACTGAAGCGTCGCCGCCCGGCATTTTGTTCTGCGTCCTTGAAAGGAAACGCCAGATGAACGCTCCCGAGCCTGCGCTGTCCCACGTTCTCACCCGGCCCATGCCGCATGTGATGAACACCTACGGCCGTCTGCCCATCGCCTTGGCGCGTGGCCAGGGCGCCTGGGTCTGGGACACCGAAGGCCGACGTTATCTGGACGGCCTGGCGGGCATCGCGGTGAACACCCTGGGCCACGGCCACCCCAAGCTGGTGCCGGCCCTGCAAGACCAGATCGCCAAGTTGATCCACAGCAGCAATTACTACGAAGTGCCGCTGCAAGAAGCGCTGGCCGCCAAGCTGTGCGAACTGTCCAAGCTGGAAGCGGTCTTCTTCTGCAATTCGGGGCTGGAAGCCAACGAAGGCGCGATCAAGATCGCCCGAAAGTACGGCCACGACAAAGGCATCACGCGCCCCGAAATCATCGTCTACGAAAAGGCCTTCCACGGCCGCAGCATCGCCACGCTGTCGGCCACCGGCAACCCCAAGGTGCAAGCCGGTTTCGGGCCGCTGGTGGAAGGTTTTGTGCGCGTGCCGCTGAACGACCTGGCCGCGGTTGAACACCAGGCGCGCACCAACCCGAACGTGGTGGCGGTGTTCCTGGAAGTCATCCAGGGCGAAGGCGGTATCAACGCCAGCAGCAACGACTACCTGCAGGGCCTGCGCAAGCTCTGCGACGCGAATGACTGGCTGCTGATGCTGGACGAGGTGCAGTGCGGTCTGGGCCGCACCGGCAAGTGGTTTGCGCACCAGTGGGCCGGCATCCTGCCTGACGTGATGCCGCTGGCCAAGGGCCTGGGTTCGGGCGTGCCCATAGGCGCCATCGTCGTCGGCCCCAAGGCCGCGAAGGTGCTGGGGCCGGGCAACCACGGCACCACCTTCGGCGGCAACCCGCTGGCCATGCGCGCGGGTGTCGAGACCCTGCGCATCATGGAAGAAGACGGCCTGTTGGCCAATGCCGCCACCGTTGGCCGTGTGTTGATGGACGCGCTGAAGGCCGAGCTGCAAGGCCTGCCCGGCGTGGTGGAATTCCGCGGCGCGGGGCTGATGATCGGCGTCGAACTGGACCGCCCCTGCGGCGTGTTGCTGGGCCGCGCGGCCGAGGCCGGGTTGATGATCAGCGTCACCGCCGACCGCGTGATCCGCCTGCTGCCGCCGCTGATTCTGAGCGCCGACGAAGCGCGCCAGATCGCGGCCATCCTGTGCCCGCTGGTGAAGGCCTTTCTCAGCGAACCGACATGAAGCCCGGCCAGAGCTTGATCAAGCATTACCTGCAGTTCAAAGACCTGCGCGCCGAGGAATACGCCTACCTCTTCGAACGCACCCGCATCATCAAGACGCGCTTCAAGAACTACGAGCGCTACCAGCCGCTGGTCGACCGCACGCTGGCCATGATCTTCGAGAAGGCCAGTACGCGCACCCGCGTCAGCTTCGAAGCCGGCATGTATCAGATGGGCGGCAGCGTGGTGCACCTGACCACCGGGGACAGCCAGCTGGGCCGCGCCGAACCGGTGGAAGACAGCGCCCGCGTGATCAGCCGCATGACCGACATCGTGATGATCCGGACCTACGAGCAGACCATGATCGAGCGCTTCGCGGCGCATTCTCGGGTGCCGGTCATCAACGGGCTGACCAACGAATACCACCCCTGCCAAATCCTCGCCGACATCTACACCTACATCGAGCAGCGCGGCGACATCAGAGGCCGTGTCGTGGCCTGGGTCGGTGATGGCAACAACATGGCCAACACCTGGCTGCAGGCGGCCGAAATATTGGGCTTCACGGTCCACGTCAGCACGCCCAGCGGCTATGAGGTGGACGCGGCCGTGGCGGGCATCCGCAACAGCGACTGCTTCAAGGTTTTCAAGCACCCGATGCAAGCCTGCGAAGGCGCCCACTTGGTGACCACCGACGTCTGGACCAGCATGGGCTTTGAGGCCGAAAACGACGAGCGCCGCAAGGCCTTCGTCGACTGGTGCGTGGACGACGAGATGATGGCCGTTGCCCAGCCCGACGCCCTCTTCATGCACTGCCTGCCGGCGCACCGCGGCGAAGAGGTGACGGCCGAGGTCATCGACGGCCCGCAGAGCGTGGTCTGGGACGAAGCCGAGAACCGGCTGCACGTGCAGAAGGCGCTGATGGAATACCTGCTGCTCGGCCGCATCGGCTGAGCAGCAGTGCGGCACCCTCAGTAAGTCGAACGCCCGCCGGTGATGTCGAAGACCGCGCCGGTGCTGAACGAGCACTCGGCGCTGGACAGCCAGGCCACCATGGCGGCAATTTCGTCCACCTCGACGAAGCGGCCCATCGGTATCTTGCCCAGCATGTAGTCGATGTGGCTCTGCTGCATCTGCTCGAACATGGCCGTCTTGGCCACGGCCGGTGTGATGGCGTTCACCAGCACGCCTTTCGTGGCCACTTCCTTGGCGAGCGACTTGGTCAGCGCGATGAGACCCGCCTTGCTGGCGCTGTAATGGCTGGCGTTGGGGTTGCCTTCCTTGCCGGCCACGCTGGCAATGTTGACGATGCGCCCGTAGCCCTGCGCCAGCATGCGCTGCACGACATGGCGGCAGGTCAGGTAGGGCGCAATCAGGTTGACCTCGATGACCTGGCGCCAGACCGCCGGGTCGAGGTCCCAGGTGCTGGCGTTGCCGCCGGTGATGCCGGCGTTGTTGACCAGGATGTCGATGCGCCCTTCACGGGCCACGGTGCTGGCGGTGGCCGCCGCCACGGCGGCGTCGTCGGTCAGTTCAACGCGCTCGCCGCTGACGCGGCCCAGCGGCGCCAGCGCCTCGCAGGCGGCGGCCGTGCGCGCGGCGTCGATGTCCCAGATGACGACGCGCGCGCCCGACTTCAGCAGCCGCGCCGTGGTGGCGTGGCCGATGCCTTGTGCGCCGCCAGTGACGACAGCGACGCGGTCTTGCAGATCGATCTGGTTCATGCTTGGAGTCCTTTCAGCGCGGTCGCTGCATGGCCTTGTTCGGCCTGATCGGCGATGTACTGCCGGATGATGTCTTCGAAGTTGGCCTCAGGCAGCAAGCCCAGACGCGCCGCGCGGGCGGCGCTGGCCGCCTGCGGCCAGTTGGCCACGATGCCGGCAATGCGCTCGTCACGCTGCGGCTGCACCAGCGCCCTCACCTTGGCGCCGGCCACCGCTTCCAGCGCGTCCAGCATCTGCTGCACGGTCACGTTCAGCCCGGGCAGATTGAGCGCGGTGCGGCCCAGGAAAGCCTCGCGGCTGGCTTCATAAACGGCGATCAGGCCGTCCACCGTGCGCTGCGGCGACGTCACCGGGTGCGCCACGCTCAAGTCCACCGGCAGCGTGGCCGGCAAGCCCGCCAAGGGCTCGCGGATGATGCCGCTGAAGAAGGATGAGGCCGCGCCGTTGGGCTTGCCCGGGCGCACCGTCACCGTCATCAGCCGCGCCGCGCGGCCGTCGATATAGCCCTTGCGCGTGTAGTCTGCCACCAGGTGTTCGCAGATCAGCTTGTGCGTGCCATAGCTGGTTTGCGGTGCCGGTAGGGTGTCGTCGGCGACCACGGCGGGCATGGGCACGGCGGGGTCGGGACCGAAGACAGCCACCGAGCTGGAAAACACCAGCCGCGTCGGCGTGGCCCCGGCTTCGACGCGCGCACGCAGGGCGTCCAGCAAGGCGCGCGTGCTGTCGAGGTTGCTGCGCAAGCCCAGTTCGAAGTCGGCCTCGCATTCGCCCGAAACGGCCGACGCCAGGTGGAAGACGCCGTCGAAGGCTTCATCTTTCAGCGCCGCACACTGCGCCAGCAAGGGGCCGACGCGGGCCTGCACCCGGGCGTCGGCCAGCAGTTCAGGCCGCCCGGGCGCCTGGTCGGCCAGCACCAGTTGGCTGATGCGGCGGCCGGCCAGTTCGCCGCGCGCCAGCAGCGTGCGGGCCAGCCGCGCGCCGACGAAGCCGGCGCCGCCGGTGATCAAAATCTTCATGCTCGTGGTCCTCGTTGCTCTCGTCGTTCTCGTTGGGTTCGTGTTGCAGAGCGATCAGCCCGCCCCGTCGGCCGCGCCCGGCAACTTCAGCCCGGCCAGCGACGCGTAGAACTTGATCACCGCGCTGTCGTCTTCAGCGCCGTGGCCGGCCGCTGCCGTGGCCAAGTAGAGCTGGTGCGCGGCGGCCGCCAGCGGCAACGGGAAGGCCATGCCGCGCGCGGCGTCCAGCACGATGCCCAGGTCCTTGATGAAGATGTTGACGGCCGACAGCGGTGTGTAGTCGCCTGCCAGGATGTGCGGCACGCGGTTCTGGAACATCCAGCTGGAACCGGCTGAGTTGCAGATCACTTCGTAGAGCGCACCCGGGTCGGCACCGGCGCGCAGGCCCAGCGCCATCGCCTCGCAGGCCGCCGCGATGTGCACGCCGGCCAGGTGCTGGTTGACCATCTTCACGGTGCTGCCGACGCCGGGCACCTCACCCAGGCGGTAGACCTTGCCGGCGATGGCGTCCAGCAGGCCGCCGGCCGCTTCGAAGGCCGCCGCGGCGCCCGATGCCATCACCGTCATCTCGCCGGCAGCGGCCTTCTTCGGCCCGCCGGAAACCGGGGCGTCGATGAAGTGCAGACCCTGCGCCGCCAGGCGCGCGGCCCAGCGCGGCGGCAGCGCCGGATCGACCGTGGCCGAGCAGGCCACGACCGTGCCCGGACGCATCGATGTGGCCAGGCCGCCTGCACCGAACAGCACCTGCTCGGTCTGCGCGGCGTTGACCACCAACACCACCACCAGATCGCAATGCGCGGCCATCTCGGCCAGCGATGCAGCAGCGTGGCCACCCGCCTCGGTCAGCCTCAGCACGGGATCGGGCCGCGTGTCCAGGCCCCACGTCGGCACGCCGCGCGATAGCGCCGACAGCGCAGCGCCCAGGCCCATCGAACCCAGGCCGACCACGCCCAGCGCGCGGGCGGACGTTGCTGCTGTCGCAGCGCCTATTGACTTTGCGCTCATGGGCGAACTCCGGTTTTCACGCGATTGCGGGCGGGTGCTGCTGGTATCACGCCGCCGCGCTCCAGCCGACGTTCACCCTGGACCAGATGGTGGATGGCGGCACGCCGCGCCGCAGCCGCGTCGCGCGCCACCAGGGCGTCGAAGATGGCGCGGTGCTCGGTGCGCACGGCTTCCATGAAATCGCTGCGGCGGGCTTCATTGCCCCGCGTGATGCGCATGCCGGCCCGCAGGTATTGCTTCAGAAAGCCCAGCAGCAAGCCGAACTGCGGGTTGCCGGTGGCCTCGCCGATGGCGCGGTGGAATGCCAGGTCTTCGTCCACGCCATCACGGCCCGCCGCCACGGCCGTGTCGATAGCCACCAGCGCGCGGCGCACAGTGGCGAGTTGGCTGCGTGTGGCGCGTTGCGCGGCCAGCGCCGCCACCTCGCCTTCCAGCACACGGCGGATCTCAACCACCTGCACCACGGCTTGCACGGACGACAGCACGGCCGGGTCGAAGGCCAGCGCGTGGTGCTCCAGTGGCGGTGCCACGAAGACCCCCGAACCCTGGCGTGACACCAACAGGCCCCGCGACTTGATGCGGTGCACCGCCTCGCGCACCACGCTGCGCGACACACCGTGCTCGGCGGCCAGCGCGGCCTCGGTGGGCAGGCGGTCGCCCGGTTGCAAGACGCCGCTCTCCATCTGCGCTGACAAGCGCGCGGCCAGCTTGTCGGCCAGCGTTTCGCGCCCCAGGCGAGTCTGTGCAACGGGCTTGACGGCAACCATGGTCATCAGGTTATCAGACAACTTTTAGCCGCAGCACACTGAAAGCCGGGGGAAAGCCCGATGGTGCGACGCTGCAAGCAGGGACTATCGTGAATGCCAGTTCACAGCCGATGAGGCAAGGATTCCGCATGGCCAGCGTGACCATCGCTCAGGTGAAAAAGCGCTTCGGCAGTGTCGACATCCTGCATGGGGTGGACATCAACATCCCCGACGGCTCCTTCACCGTGCTTGTCGGCCCCAGCGGCTGCGGCAAGAGCACCTTGCTGCGCATGATTGCCGGGCTGGAACAGATCAGCAGCGGCGACGTGTCCATCGGCACCCAGCGCGTGAACGACCTGCCGCCCAAGCAGCGCGACATCGCCATGGTGTTCCAGAACTACGCCCTGTACCCGCACATGACGGTGCGCG